>JANLRZ010000190.1:0-23826 GCA_031362155.1 Acidimicrobiia bacterium
CCACGGGCGGGCGCTAACACCGCCTTAGAATACCCCCTACCCCCGCCCGCGCCGGATCTGGGTCGGGGTCGGGGGGCCCCACACCCCCCCGACCGACTCGGTGAACCGGAGAATGCCGAGGCCGTAGCGGCCCTCGACGAACAAGCCCGTCGCCCACCACAGTGAGGTGAGCACCGTGAGCAGACCGGTTCGCCACGCCACCGTCCACGCCCGACGCAAGGTGGTGTCGCGCCGGACCCAGACCGCGTAGGGGAACCAGACCGCGGGACCGATCAACGAGTACAGGAGTGCGGTGGCATTCACACCGCCGACGAGTTGCACCGTGAGCGCGAAGAGCGCCGGGTACTTCCACCCACCGACCCGCAACGCTCGGACCATGAACGCCAACAACCACGGCAGGGCCGCCCACGGCCCGAGCAACACGCTGAGCCGCGACGAAAACTCCAGCGCATACGGGCTCAACGCGAATGCGAGCACGGCCACCGGAACACCTGGTCCTCGTACGTCGAAGGTGCGCAGGAGGTACCGCATACCGAGGCCGGCGCCGAAGAGCAGGCTGCCGAGCCACAACCGTTGGCTCACCCAGTCGGGCAGCCCCAGCACGTGCTCCATCACCCAGTAGAACGGCCCGAGCGGAAACAGGTACCCAATCGACTGGTGACTCACTGTGCCCAGGCCGATGTTGGGATCCCACAAGCTCCCGACCCGATCGAGGAGTCGACCCGGGTCGAGGTAGAGATAGCTCTTCGTGTCGGCCGCGACCCGGCCCGGCCGCATCAACATCAGGGGCCCGTAGATCAGCACCGCGAACCCGAGGTAGCCGGCCATCGCCCGAGCCCGGGCGCGGTGGTACCAGCCTCGAGATCCCTCGCTCGCTCCCACGCCACCGGCTGCGTGACCAGCCGAGAAACCAGACGTCGTCATTGGCCGACGGAACCCCTCTACTCCCAGCCGGCGACGCCGTGGGCGTCCTGGATGTGCGGTCGGGAATGATACTTCCCGATTTCGCTGCGTCGGACGCGGTCAGGTGTACCGAACGACCTGCGATCATTGGCCGTGCCCGAAACTCGCCTCCCTCATATCCGGGCACTTGACGGTCTTCGGGGCGTGGCCGTAGCGGCCGTGGTGCTCTTTCATGCTGGACACCTTCGCGGCGGCTACCTCGGGGTCGACCTCTTCTTCGTCCTCTCCGGCTTTCTGATCACGTCGCTCCTGCTCCGGGAACACGCGACGGCTGGCCGCATCGGCCTGGCCGGATTCTGGGCCCGCCGAGCTCGCCGCCTCCTGCCCGCCCTGGGCCTGATGCTGCTCGGCGTCGCGCTCTTCGCCGCCACGATCGCGACGGCTCGAGAGGTCGAGACCATGCGCGGTGACGTCTGGGCGACGATCGGCTACGTCGCGAACTGGCGTGCGATCACCTCGGGCCAGGACTACTGGGCGCTCTTTCGTTCCCCGAGCCCGCTGGAGCACACCTGGAGTCTCGCGATCGAAGAGCAGTTCTACGTGCTGTGGCCGTTGGTCGTCGTTGGGCTCGCGAGATTCAACGGCAGCACGCTTGCCCGTCGCGTGATCAAACTGTCGCTCGTCGGCGCGGCCGGGTCGTGGGTCATCATGCAGCTGACGTACGACGTCAGCAACACCGCGCGGGCGTACTACGGCACTGACGCGCGCGCTGGCTCGCTGCTCATCGGCGCAGCCATCGGCGCGGCTGCCACCCTTGCCGTAGGACCCGCGAGCGCGCTGGCCCGCCGGGTGATCGGCACCGCCGGTTGGGTGGGTGCCGTGACCCTGACGATCGCATGGACCCAGCTGCCGGGCGACGACCAGTTCTTGTACCGGGTCGGGTTCCTCGGGAGCGCGGTCAGCGCCGGGGCCCTGATCGTGACCTCCGTCTACATGCCGAACCATCCGTTGACGGTGGCGTTGTCCTGGCGGCCGCTTCGTGCGTTGGGACTCATCAGCTACGGCGTCTACCTCTGGCACTGGCCCGTCGATGTCGCGATGACGCCTGACCGGGTCGGGTTGACCGGATGGCCGCTGATCGGCGTGCAGTCGGTGATCACCCTCGCCATTGCGACTGCTTCCTACCGATGGGTCGAACAACCGATCCGTCGCGGCTGGGGGTCGGGCCGCACGTGGCGCCGAGCGACTCCCGCCCTGGCGGGCGCATTGGTTGCGGTCACGCTGATCAGTACCGCGGGCATGGCCGTCGATGAGGGCCCGAGGCCGGCCAACGTCGCGGCCGGCGTTCCGACACGCGGACAGCTCGCGCTCCAGAATCTGCGGCTCAGTGAGACCGTGGGGTCGGCAACGCCGCGGATTTTGCTCGGCGGTGACTCCGTCGCATTCGCGCTGGGCCAGGAAGCTCCGGCGAACGCCGATTCGCGGTTCGCCGTCGCCAGCGCGGCGATGATCGGATGTGGGCTCACTCGCGGCACTCCGCTCGGCCCGAAGTTTTCTTCCCCGACGAGAATCTGTCGCGAGTGGCCCACGGTGTGGAACCGAGCAGTGGCAGTCTTCCGCCCCCGGGCCATCGTGCTCCTCACCGGAACCTGGGACGTCTGGCCGCGCCAGATCGACGGACACACGGTTCGCATGTATTCACGCGAACTCCGGAACGCGATCCACCAGTCGCTCGCAGTGTCGGCGCGGATCGCGGCGCGGGCGCGGGTGCCGTTCGTCATCCTGACCATGCCCTGCCTCCATCCAACACCGGAGGCTCAGGAACGGATCGGAGAGGGCATCGACGAGCCGCGCCGGGTGCGCTGGCTCAACCGGGTGTTTCGTTCGTTCGCGCGGTCGACGGCTGATACGCACCTGATCGATCTGCACGCGTGGTCGTGCAACCAAGCCCCGTCGACGTTGATCGACGGCATCCACTTCTCCCCGCAAGGGGCGCTCGCTGCGTGGCGATGGATCACGCCCCAGATCGACCAGGTACTCGCGCCCTCATCGTAGGGAGTCACCACCCCAAGGCCACGGCGTCAGCCGCGGGCGGCACAGGCCTGCTGTCCGGGCCCCAGTCTGTTCACCTGCACGAGATAGCGCGGCCCGTTCAGCTGGGAGTCCAGGCCCTCGAGTTGACGGGTTCGTTCCGGCGAGTCGGGCCGATTCAACCAGGCATACCGACTCAATTTGAGCGCTCGTATCTTTGCCGCCGGATAGTTCACCGACCACCGCGCGATGACCTCACCGCGTCGTGCGTGCAACGCGACGTTCTCGTCACCGGAATAGACCCGCAGCCAGGCTCGATACTTCCCGCACCGCCATTGGCGATTCGGTCCGTAGGGTACCGAGGCGTCGCGACCGACGACTTTGACCGGGATCCCTGCTCGTTCGAGCGCGAGGGCGATGCCGGGCGCCTCGAGGACGCCGTAGGTCGAGTCGAGCACGACCGGTCCAGTGCCGCTCCGACCGATCACTGCAGCGGTCCGCGCGTTGACGGACTGCGCGAGTGCTCGCTGCTCGCCGATAGTGAGCCCGACCGTATCCGAAGGCACAGAGTCGCGTGCGACGTCAGAGATGGTGCGCGCCCCGAACCACACCGCCGCGCAGATCGTCACCAGCGCCAGCATCGTGGTGGCGCGCTCCCGCCAGGACACGGGAAGCGCGGTCCACAGCCCGGCCAGGAGCAGGACACCGGTCCAGGCGCCCACGACCCAGACCCACCAGGTGAGATAGGACCAGCTCGGGCCGCGAATGGACCGCACCGAGATCACGGCGGTGATTTCCCCCAGCGCGACGAGTATGGCCAGCACGATCACCCGTCGGTCACGCCGGCGAAATGCGATGACCGACACCACGATCGCCGGAACCAAGGCAATGGGCAACCACCATCGAGCTTCCAAGAATGCGACGGCGCCACGGAACGGCAGCTCGGAAGCCGAGCCGACCAACCACAGGGGCCGAGGCCCCCATTGGGCACCGACGAGTTTGAGGGCCGCGAGCGTGCCGACGACTGACTCCGAGCTTGACGCGCCGCCCGACAATGCGAACCGACCGACATGGCGCAGGTTGCGATTCCCCACGATGACATCACCAACGAGCGGAAGCGCCCAGAGCGCCAGAAGCAGCGCGCCCGAGACGACCCCCGGCCGCCGGAACCAACGGCGCGTACCGGTTGAGCGGGGTGAAGACCGGCGACCCATCCACAGTGCTCCCAGTGCGAACAGGGCTACCGGGAGCGCGTCGCCGACATGACTTTGCACGACCAGCGAACCGAAGACCACGAGTACGACGGTCATCCACCGGTCGCCCAGACCCACCGCCCAGGCCGCCGCGATAAACGCCCCGAAGGAGAGAATCACGACGTCGGGATTCCACGGACTGTGCAGCAGGTTCGGACCGAGCGCCCGCATCAACGCGATGGTCGGAAGTGCGATCCAAAGCAGACCGGCCAGCCGAGCGATGCGAAACCCCATCCACAGCGATATTCCGAGCGCGGAGGCGTTGATGAACAGTGCCGTTGCGGCCAATGCCCGCGAGTCCTGCCCGAACAGTCGATACGGAAGTGCGAAGAGATAGAACAGCAATGGCCCCGGGTGGTACCAACCGAACCGGGAATACGGTCCCGTGTAGACGACCTGGTTCCAGACATCGCGCACTCGTAGCTCCATGAGTGCGTTGTCGAATCCGGGACGATAGGCAGCGTGATCGGTCATGATGATCACGGCGACGACCAGCAGCGGTGCCACGACACAGACCCCGACGGCCACGGCCCAGCGCGCCTCGCGAGACGCGAGGTGGGGAGATTTCATCACGGGGTCGCCGCGTGGGTCCCCCGGTGGCCGCGACGCCGACCCGGGCGCAGCCGACGCGACACTGCGATCATCGGTCGCTCGACGAGATACCAACTCGCGGCCGCGAACGCCAGCGAGGCCGCCACGGCGAGGGCGTATCGGGCAAGCGTCCAGGGCAATCCGGTGCGGGCACCGACTCCACTCGTGTGTTCGATGATGAAATGCTGGATCGGGCGATGCCACAGATACAGGCCGTACGACACCAGCCCGACCCAGGCCAACGGGGCCGAGCGCAACCCCGCCCGGATCAGACCCCGGTCACCGCCGAGCACCGCCGGCAGGACAAGAAATGTCGCGAACAGGGGAATCGCCAAGGTGAGCACCAGGGCCTGCGACGTGGTTCCCAGGAAGACGTTCTGGGGAACGTCGATGGCGACCTGCGCGGCGACACACCCGCCCGCGAGCGCCCACGACAACGCTGGCCAACGCACGAGCCAGTCGATCACGACCGGGACGCGTCGCCCCCCGGCGATCCACTCCGCAACGACCGCCAGCACCATTCCCCCGGCAAACCAATGCAGGTACCCCGGCAGCCACCGCATCATCTGATCGGTGCCGAACCAGGTTCCTTTGGCGCTGGGAGTGGCCTGACGCCAATAGATGTCCCACAGCCGAAGACCGACGCCGACCACGAACCATCCCACGGCAGCTGCGAGGGCTACCTGCAGGCGGGCTCGCGTCGAGGTGTACCGGCCGGCCCAGCGGCCTACCAACCAGGCAAAGAGCGGGATCACGAGATAGAAGCTGACCTCGACCACGAGACTCCAGGCGACATCAAGGCCCCGATCTGCGTACCCGGTCCGGTAGTTCTGCACGAGTCCGAAATAGGTCGCGCCATCGCCAACCGATTCGATGTGGACGCGATCCAGTAGCGCAAGGACCGTCAGCGCGACCCAGTACGCCGGGACGATCCGAAAGAGCCGGCGGGTCCAGAAGTCCAGGATTGACGGGAACGCTCGGTCGGCGACCATCGAACGGACGAATGGCCGGTACAAGAGAAACCCGCTCAGGACGAAGAAGATCGAAACGCCGAGACCACCGAATAACCCGATGACGTTCCAGTGCCGCAGCATGAAGCTGCCGGAACCGAGCAGTACCGACCCGTGATAGAGGAACACGAACGTGGCGGCGATCGCGCGCAAGCCGTCGAGGGCTCCGAGGCGCGTCGCGGTGGTCCCACTTGGCACGGAGCCAGCGTCGGCGGGCGAGTCCACCACGACGGTCACCGGAGAGAGTTAACCATGGTTCGAAGGCGTTTGAGAACGGCCGGGACCGGTCGACGCGGAGACCGGCGTCGGTGCCGGAACCCGTTCCTGGCGCCCGAGGGCACGCCGGTTGCGCGTCGCCCACCGGATGAACGGGCGTTCGATGACGACGTAGCTCAGCGTCGCCGCCACCGCGGTGAGGACCACAACGACCGCGGTCTGCACCACAGCGTTGCGCGGGAGGTCGCCGAGGACGATCCATTGCACGACTTGGTACATCACGATGAGGTGCCAGAGGTAGACGCCGTACGACACCGTCCCGATGGCGACCATCGGCCGGCTCCGGAGCACCGACCGCATCGATCCACCATCGGAGGCGGAGCCCAAGACGATCGGCATCACCAAGAAGAACGCGATCCAGGGCATCGCCGTATTCCGGATCATGAGTTGTTGGAACGTGTACGCCTGCCCGCGTACCGTCGGATAGTTCGCTTGCTGGATCAACACATAGAGCACGACGGCGATCGCGACCGACCAACCCGGTCGGCGAACGAGTGCGGACACCCATCGAGGGAGTGAGCCGCCGTCACGGACCGCCGCGGCGCTAAGCGCGAGGAGCAACCCGAGCGCAAACCAGTCGAGGTACCCCGGCAGCCACATGTCGATGTAGCGCAGCGGTCGCCACAAGTGTTGGGCGAATGCATAGGGACTCCGGTGGGACTGCGCCCAGAATCGCGACGCGATCCCCAACGCGTACACGATCCCGATGCCGACGATTTGGCCCGTCAGTCGGCCTCGCCGGGTACGGCGGGGCCCGAGTTCGCGCATCAACCACGCGACGAGTGGCAACACCAAGTAGAAGCTGAACTCGATGACGAGCGTCCATGCCACGCCGAGGCCCCGCAACATGTTTCCCGCGTGGTAGTTCTGCAGCAGTCCGAAGAACTCGAGTGCCTCACCCAGATTCTTGACCTGGTCAGGACCGACCACGAACAGATACACCCCCAGCGCAACCCAGTACGCCGGGAGAATCCGGGCGCACCGGCGCAGGTAATAGCTCCCCACGCGCGGCGACGGCCGTTCGTCCAGTGCGGCGCGAACAAACGGCTGATAGAGCAGAAACCCCGACAGGACGAAGAACACCGCCACGCCGAGTGGCCCGAACCGCGCGATCCAGTAGTACGGGCCTGCTGAGATCAGGCCGGGGTGCAACAGGTTCAGGGTGCCGGAGAGGTGGAATACGAAGACCAGCCCGGCGGCCAGCGCTCGCAACCCCTCGATCTCGGGGACCCGGACGGTGCCTTGGTGAGCACGGGCAGCGCCGACTTCGGTCACGACTCGCGCTACTCCCCCGGGCCTCGGTAGACCGGGAGGTCACGGAGCTGCGGTGCGTCCGGCGGTCCGCTGATCGCATATAGCCGGAGTTGATTCGGTCCTTTGACCGCAAATTGTTGTCCGACGATCGTGGTCAGGATCCCGGTCGGTTTCCCTTGGAACGGGAGTGCCTGACCGACCGCCGCGATCTTGCCGTTGAGTCCGACGGCGATCCACGCGTCCTCATCGAGGTTGCTCACGATTGCTTCGAGGTAGGTCCACGGTTGGAAGTAGGCGTTGGGATCGATGGAGTCGTACTTCGGCACGGCGCCGACGTTGGCGAGCGTCGGCCGGGTCACCGGTCCGACCGGGAACTCGGACACCGATCGACCCACGAGTCCTCCGTAGGGCCCGACCCGGTAGACCCGCAGGCTCTTCTCGCCGCCGGGCGCGACAGCCTGGTGCTTGAGCACATCCTGGAACCCGGCGGGATCCAGCTTGAGATAGCGCTCACCCTTCTTCGGGCCGATCGCGTCGGGGGGCGTGAAGCTGTTGCCCTTGGTCTGATCGAACTCTCGGGGGAAATCGGCGCGGGGCGGATCGAGCAACGAGCTGCCGTCGATCTTCCAGGGGATCTTCGCCTTGATCACATCGGCGATCGTGGGGAGGACGTCGATCGACTGCGCCGGCCGATCGTCGACCACGCCGGCCGCCTGACCCGGATACTTGAAGAACATTGGTGTCCAGAGGATGTCGGTGTAGTTTCCGGCACCTTGGTTGCGGGTCACGCTGCGAATACCCTCGTTGGGTCGGAACGAGACTCCGTGGTCTGCGGCCACCACCACGAGTGAGTCTTTCCACGCACCGATTGCCTTGAGGCGATTCGTGATCCGACCGAGCGTGGTGTCGGTGGCCTGGACCTGCAACAAATGCTGGCGGCGTGCACTCTCGGCCGGCCACGCGTCCTTCTGCCACACGAGCGTGCTCGCGCCTTGTTGCGGTGCGAGGTTCTGATTGTCCTTGAGGTCGGGCAGAAGGTGCCACGGTTGGTGCGGCAGCTCGATGTGGACGAAGTCAAGCTCGGGGCCATCCCCGGGTTGCAGCGAGGCCACGAACTTGCGCGCCTGAGGCAAGCCGAACTGTACGACTGCGTCGTCGGAGAAATTGACGGTCTCTCGCTTCGGTGACGCGAAGTCCTTCCACAGGGTGATGGTGTCCTTGCCCAGCAACTTCAGTCCGGCGATGCCATCACCCTCGCCGGCCTTGGCCGCACACGCCGTGCGCGGGCACAGCCTGGTCACGCCCTCGTGCACGTTGAGCGGATACACACCCCGCAGGAAGGTGAACAGATTGTCCGGATAGTCGGCCGAGCTGGGCACGACGTTGCCCCGCGGCGGAAGCTGACCGGTCAGGATCGCCGGCACTGCTCGCTCGGTATAGGGGGCGACAGTGGTGGTGTTGCGGTACCACGTCGACTCGGAGGCGAGCTTGGCAAAGTTGGGAAACAACTCCGCGTCGATCCGGCCCGTGCCGTCGAGCAACGACTGCTCTGGCAACTCGTCGTAGACCACCACGATCACGCGCTTGGGGTTCTTGGCCACGACATCGTTGGTGGAGGTCGGCTTGCCGCCGAAGACCACCGACGACGCCGGCGATGCGAAGAGGAACAGTGCCGCAAACAACGCCGGCGCAATCGCCAGCACCCGGAACCACTGACGCACCCAATCGAGCCGCAGGACGGCAAGTGCGCCGAGGAGACCGCTCAACACCCCGAGATGCACGAGCCGGGTCGGCACCATGTCGGTCGTGCGTTTCAGGATCTCCTCGACGAAGATCCCGATGGGGATCCCACACAGCAGCGCGTGGGCGTAGCGACGAACTCGCGGCAGCACGAGTCCGATCCCGACCTCGATCGCGTACAACACTGCGGCCGGCACGAACAGGATCAGCAGTGAGATGACGATCAGGTCCAGCGCCGACGATCCACGCGTGGCAAAGATGCCCGTGTTCTTGCCGAGCAGATCGAATGTCGGTTGCGCGAACGCAATCCCGCACAAGGCGAACAGTTCGAGCGCCGCCCGGAGTTCGCGGGATCGGGGCCCGAACCGACGCGCCGGTGCGTCGGCAGCGACCATGGCCGGCGCGGCACTCATGCCGTGACCTCAGCCGGCGCGCCGGCCGGCGGCGGCGTTGGCGCCGGCTTCGAACTGCCCGGCCACAGCCGATGCGAGAGCCGGATCGCCGGACGCTCCACCCAGAAGTAGCTCGCGGTCGCGGTCACGAGGGTGAGGCCCAACACGATGGCGAACCAGAGCCAAATGTTGACACCGATCGTGCCGTTGCGGACCCAGACCTTGAGTTGCTGCACCCAGATGATGTGCCACAGGTAGATGCCGTAGGACACCAGCCCCAGCGACGTGAGGACCCGCGTTTGTAGCCCCCGACGAATCCGGCCCTCGGATTGATCACCGAATACCGCCGGGAAGATGAGGAAGAACGCCACGAGGCCGTAGAGGAACGCGATGCCGAAATCCTGCACCCGAGTCACGCTGGCGTAGATACTCTCCGGCGTGTTGAGCTGCAGCGCCACCCAGAAGCAGGTCAGCGACAGCAGCCACGACACCGCCGGATACCGGGCCAGGGCGCGGGCGAGCAACGGGAGTCGGCCGCCGTTCGCGATCCACGCACTCCCGACTGCCAACAGCATTCCGAGTGCAAACCAGTCGAGATATCCCACCAACCACTGCCCGACCTGTTCGATCGGGAACCAGCCACCACCGGCCGGCGCCGGCTTACTTCCGAGCGACCACAGGCGCCACACCCGCACGCCGATCGCCAGGAAATAGAGGAAGGCCAGTCCGCCGAGCTGCACCCGCAGCTTGGACCGCAGGTCGGCATCGGGTCGAGTGAGTGCGCGCAACACCCAAGCAATTCCCGGCAGCGCCAGGTAGAAGCTGATCTCGATGACGAGTGTCCATTCCACGCCGAGGCCGTTGAGGGTGAGCCGCGCCCGATAGTTCTGCAGGAGCAAGAAGTACGACCAGAACAACTCGAAGCTCTGGATCTTCGTGATGGCAATGCCGTACACCGCAACGGTGAGCGCCACCCAATACCCGGGATAGATCCGGAAGGCCCGCCGACCCCAGAACGGGATCACCCGCGGCGTGGTCTTGTCGGCGAAGTGCGCGGCCACGTACGGGCGGTAGAGCAGGAAGCCCGAAATCAGGAAGAACGTCGACACGCCGAAGTTGCCGAGTCGTTGCGTCCATTGCCAGGTGTCGTAGTGCAACGTCTCGATGTTGAACGTCGTGGTCACGTGGTACACCACGACGGCAAGTGCCGCGATGGCCCGCAGCCCGTCGAAACACGGGAAGCGGTCGTGCGGGACCGGAGCAATGGGCCCGGGCGTCCCGGACTCGACATCGAGTGAGGTCGAGGTCATGGCGCGCCGGCCACGTCGAGGGGACCCGCAGCGAAGCCGGCCACCCGGAGTCCGGTGCCCTTGACCGAGGAGACCACGAGGCCGGCGCGGTGCGCGTTGGCGAGTTCAGTGGACCGCAACGTCACTCCGGTGTCACGCCCGTCGACGTAGATCGTGAACCGATCGTCTTCGAGGCGGATCCCGATCGTCACATTCGTCTTGTCGTAGGTGACTACCCCGATACCGCTCGCGGTCACCTTCGACTCCCGGCCGTTGACGACCTTGAACACGTTGAAGGTCGCGTAGTCGGGGACTGCGACGATCCGCCAGTAGTTCTTCGCGTCCCGGTACCGGAACACGACTCCGAAGCCCTGGGGCGCGGTGGTCGCCGTCGCCTGGACCCAACCATCCGACCGGCCGACGTCGATCGTGGCCACGCTCGGCGTGTCCGAGGGCGTCGAGACGAGGACCGCCTCCCGTGCTTTGACGCCCCACTCCCCCGAAGCGACGTTCCATTGCTGGCCGGTGGTACTCCGCCCGAGGGTGTTGCTCGGCGCGCGGTCGAAGTCGTCGCGAATCGGCGCATCGGGCCCGAGCACGTTCCACTGGGTGGCCGAGAAACTTGTAAAGCGGCCGTCGGTGGCGCCGGCCTCGGGATTCACGACCAGGCCGGCGCGGGGGGCGTCGTTGATGCTGTTGGGTCCCGAATCGTCGACCCGCCGGACCGAGACGTCGTTGACGAACACCTCGAATCCTGCTGCATCCATGTCGACGCGCACGCGGGTGCCCGGCGCGATCGGCGCCTGACCCACATTGCCCATATCGGTAGGGACGGCCGACTTGATCTTCGTGAGGTTCCAAGTTCCGAACTCGGGTACCACCGTGAGCGTCCAGCAGTCCAAGAGGTCGCGACACCGAAACGCGAGGCCCATCCCCTTGGTGATCGTCTGCGCGGTGACCGCGACAGTTCCGGCCCCGCGTCCGACCCGTACCAGAGCAACGCTCGAACCGAGCGGAGCCGGGGTCGCGACCCGCGCGCTGCCATCGGCCATTGCCCATTGACCCCGCACGGCGTTCCATCGCTGCCCGGTGGGCGCCGCGCCGAGGCCTGGTCCGGATCGGGTCGCGAAATCATCGGTCACAGTGCGTGGGAAGGGTACGGCCGGAATCACGGCGACGGGCATCAAGGCCTTCTTCGTCGTCACTCGATCCAGCACGGCGCCGACCCCGAGCAAGACGACGAGCGCGACGATCAGCGCGACGAGCGCGAGCCGACGGTCGTGCGCCGTGAGGTCAGACCCGCCGGGCTTCTCGTCTTCCACCGTGGGTCCGGACAGGGATCAGCCTTCGTCGACGACGACGTCTGGCGCGCCGACCGACGGCGCGGGGTCGGTACCCTCGCCAGCTTCGTCCGGCGCCTCGAGGTTCTCACCTTTGCGAAACACGCCGGTCATCCGGCGCCAGCCGACCTTGCCGGCGACGACCACTCCCGCCGCGCCAGCCGCAACTGCGCCGACGATCATGCTTCCGGATCCGGCATCGAGGTAGCCGAAGACTGTCATGGTTCCCCCAGATCGCTCCCTGCCGACACCCGTCGGCAGAACGCCCAATGGTAGCAGTGCCACGCGGAGCGATCTACCGGCCTTAGAAGTTCACGGCTCGCGTTCGTCGTCTCGATTCAGGGGGGTCTCAGACTTCGCTGCGGGTCGCCACGATGAACCGGCGGTCCTGATCGAGGAAGGTGCCGTACCGGTGGACTTCGGACCGTTCGATCACGAACCGTTCCTCGATGATGGTGACCGTCTTGGCAAAGTCTCGACCTTCGAGCGCGGGGGGATGGGACTCGAAGATCAGTCGCCCGCCGGGCCGCAGGAAGTGATGACAGCGCTCGAAGTACTCCTCGAGTCCCTGATGGGTGTTGCCGTCGTAGGTGTGGTGGTTCGCGAACGACAGCACATCGTCGAACCGTTCACCAGTGTCGGGAAACTCCTCGAACGACGAGACCAGGAACTCGACCGTGTCGATCCCGAGGTACTCCGCACCCACCCGGCCGGCCTCAATGAGGAACGGGTTGATCTCGAAAGCGACCACCCGCGCCGCGGCACCGGCGATGGCGAGTGAAAGGAACCCGCTGTTCGAGCCGATCTCCAGCACGGTGCGGTCCCGCACCAACTCACGGAGTCCGAACGCCTCGACCCGAGCGGTCGTGTCTCGGAGCCCGGTCACCCCCAACTCCGTCGAGGATTGATACCAGTACGCCTCGCCGTAGTCGTAGGTGCCCCATTCCCGGCTCTGGCCGACGAGCTGGGCGTGCAGCGCCCGATGCAGCGCCAGCCGCCTGGCATCGCCACCCAGCGCGGCATAGTCCCGTTGGCGATTGCGGATACCGAGAGCCCGGAGCGGTTGTTTGGTGCGGACCGCATCGGCCGCGAAGCGCAGCGGCGCGACCGGCGACGGCTTCTCGTAGTACTTCGCGTACCCCTCGAGCATCGGGGTCGACGACGCGAGCGCGGGAGCCTCCGCTCGCGGCGAGACGAACAGCTGGGCGAGTGCCCGGCCACGCACCGTCGGGTGCATGAAGTGGAAAGTGATCCCGGCGCGGAGGTCCTGAGGGGTCGCGGCGAGGTGGCGGGCGTCGGCGGCAGGTGCGAGGACGTCGCGCACCAACAATTCCGCGCGCAGCAACGGATCCACGAACGAGAACACCGACCGGTACAGCATGTCGTCATCCGGACGTTCCATCGTTCCGAGGTCGATCGCGATGGGTTCGGGCTCCCAGGTCGCGAGGACGTCACCGTCGTCGAGTCCCGGCGTCATCAGGAACGCCGACACCCCCGGGCGGCCGCGAACCAGTTGGGACCACAGCAACACGTCGGCGCCACGCACGTAGGGCAGCAAGCCGGTGTGGACGTGCACGATCGCGAGGCCGTCGATGTCGAAGACGGCCCGCGGCACGATCCCACCACCGCTGAAGATCACCGTCGCCGGTGCGATGGCGCGCAGCACGCTGAGCAGGCGCGGGTCCGAGTACGAACTCGCACCGACGCGGATCACCTCGTCCGAGAAGGCTTCATAGCGGAACCCGTCGAACATCGTGGCGTAGAGCTCTTCGGGTTCGTCCACGAGGGGGGCCAGACCACGTGCAATCGCGGCGACCAACGCCGGGTTGCGCTTGCGAATCCGGTACGGGTGGTAATTGTGCGCTCGATCCTGGGCTCGGGCCCCGAGCCGAACCGCGATCTCCGACTCCGCGCCGGGGAGCGACCGGATCTTGCCGTCGAGCGGATCGCGCACCATGAGCACGATGCGCTCCGGCGCGAGACCCTCACGGGCGAGCCGGGCCAGATACGCCCGGGCCTGGGGGCCTTCCCACGCCAAGACGGTGACGGGCACCACGCGCCGGGTCACGATGGGTGCCCCGTGCGATCATCGACGACACTCATCGCCCAGGCCCGCAACGCGGGTGCCTCGGGCAGGTCATCGAACTGGTCGAGGGCTTTCAACGCCGAGTTCGCGCACTTCAGCCCCCACCCGCCGTCGCCGTTCGGATCCGTTCCACCGAGGGTTCCGGCGTTCGCGAGCAGCACGGCGATCAGCCCTGCGATCACCGCCGGGGTCGCGCCGACTTCGGGATCGAGGCGCTTCCAACCCGGTGCGTATCCGACCGACACCCGGCGCCGCACGTCGATCTGTCGGCACAGCGCTTCCAGGTCCGCTCGATCGGCGCCCGTGGCCACCGCCGGGCCGGCATCGAGCCAGCGGGCGACCAGTCCGGCGACGGCAATGCCCGCGACTGGCGAGTCGGGAACCACGTCCGCCCCACCGACCAGCGGCACGAGCGTGCGGAAGATGACTTCGCCGCGCGTCATGATCGTTGGGCTTTCACGAATGCATCGGCCTTGGCAGCGATCATCGCCGCCGCGACCGCGCCGCTGCGACCGACGTTGAAGATCGCCGCGTCACGTTCGGACCGCAGGCGGTGTTGCCACTCCCCTGCCTCGTCGGCGAATCGGTGCACCACCGACAGCACGTCGGCCAGGTGGTCGACGCCGACCACCGCGCCGATGCGTTCCCGGATTTCGGCTTCGAAGGGCTCGATGCCCAATTCGCCGTACGCGGTGTTGTTGACCTTGCGATCCACGTCGATGAACACAACGGGCCGCTCCAAGCCGAACGCGTACTCGAGGGCCGCGCCGGACCAGTCGCTGACCATGACGTCGGAGGCTGCCAGCGATCCGGTCGCAGCAATGTCTCGGTCCAGCACGAACTGTGGGTGACCCGTGAAGGCGGCCTCGATCGCCGGGATCGCGTCGGGTGTGCGTTTCGACGTCATCGGGTGCGGCCGGGCAATCACCCGGCATCCTCCGTCGAGCAGCGTGCGGATCAGGTCGACGCCGACCGTCTCGAAGATGCACGTCGGGCCCCACGACGGCGCGACCAGCACGGTCGGGAGTTCGCCGTCGGCCCGATCGCGCGGCCCGGCGTTCGCCGCGGCGACGATCGTGTCGAGCCGGCCGTACCCGTGCTCCACCAGTTCCTTCGCCGGCAGGTGCGCCAGCCGCTCCCGGGCCCGAATCTCGTCCACCATGTAGGGGCCGACGCAACAGACGGTGTCGTAGTGATCGAACCCGTCGGGTTCGTAGATCATGTGCGTGCTCGCCATGCTGTGGAACACGTAGACGTACTGCGTACCGAGCTTGGCCCCGAACCGGGACCGAGGCAGGACCGAGATCCCGAGCTGCGGCACGGTTGCGACGAGCACCCCCACCTCCATCATCTGGAACGCCATCGCACGCCCGACGCCGTCGCCGATGAAGAAGGGGCGGACGCCGGGTCGATCGGTGCTCAGCACAGGGTCGTCCGGGCTCGAGGTCAGGTACGACAGGGAACGGCCGTTGGCGACCAGTGCCGTGATGATCGGTTCGAAGTGCGGCCACGATCCGCCGTCCTCGGCGTAGAAGGTGATGATCCGGTCACGCAGCGGTTGCTTCTCGAACGCCTTGCGACCGTTCGCCACCTTGCCCGGTTTGTCGGCCGGGGCGGCCCGATCGCGAGTGCCGAACAGTTTCATGACGCGGCGGCCGGTCCCACCCGGACGTGACGGTCGAGCGCGCCCGATGCATGGAGTTGGCGGTACATGTCGAGATCCTCGCACGTGTCGACTTCCAGCCACCCGCCGTCGACCATGACGGCATCAACCGGTACGCCGTCGTCGATGAGGATCTGGACGAACGCCGTCATGAACATGTGGTCCCGATCGCGATCTTCATACGATCCGGCCGGATCGAGGGCATCGAATCGACGCGGCCACTCCGGCGCCTGCGCGGCACTCACCCGGATCAGCCCCACGTACTGACCTTCGATGTCGTCGTAGCTGGCCGGCGGACGACCGAGTTCGCGGAGCCGGCCGCCGGCATCGACCCGCAACGTCTCGGCGTCACTGAGCGGATCGTCCATGCGCAACTCCCACAACGACCGCCACGCGCGATCGACGAGCACGCCCACCTGCGCGTCACTCTCGATCAAGGCGGTCACGAGTCGGGGCTCGTAGACGATGTCGCCGTAGGCCACCAGCACGTCGTCGGTGCCGTCGAACACGTCGCGTGCGCACATCAGACTCGCCACCATGTTGGTGTCGTCGTACCGGTCGTTGTGGACCCGGCGGGTGCCGACCGTGATCTGGTCGGCCCGATATCCGGTCACGATCGTCACGTCCGCGATGCCGGCATCGGCCAGGGCGTCGAGCTGCCAGGCCAGGAGCGGCCGGCCGGCCAACTCGACCAGACACTTCGGCCGATCGTTCGTCAACGGTCGGAGGCGCGTCCCTTCACCCGCAGCCAGAATCACCGCGCGCATCAGCGGGCCTTCGCGATGAGGGTCCGGAGTAATTCGCGGTCCATCGGATCCGGCTCGGCTCGTTCGGGATGCCACATGATGCCCACCTGGGGCAACGTGCGATGGGCGACGGCTTCGACCGTTCCGTCCGGGGCGGTCGCGAGCACCTCCAGGAGCGGGCCGACGCCATCAGGCCCCACGCCCCAGTCGTGAAACGAGTTGACCCGCCCGTTTCGCAGCGGCCAGGGCGATGCCTGTTTCTCCAGCGCGTGCGCACCGCCGACATGACCGACGACCGGCACCAGCCCGCCACCCGAGTGGACCACCAACATCTGCATGCCCCGACAGACGGCCAGGACCGGGCAACCGGTGCGCGTCGCGTAGTCCAAGATCGCGGCTTCGGTCGCGTCGCGTTCGGGCGCCGGGTTCACGCCGTCCGGCAGATGAGCCAGGTCGTTCCCGCCCGTGAGCACGAACGCACCCAGCTCGAACTCTCGAATGAACCCCTCGACATCCGGCAGGCAGTTCGGAATCGGCACCGCGAAATCTCCGCCCTCGGCAATCCACGGCAGCCAGGCCTGATCGAGCGCGTCGCGGCGCTCGCCCCGGTCGGGCAGAGATTCCACCCGCTGGGTGAGGCCGATCCGCACGCCGGTCACCGTACGACCGTGATCGCACGCGCGCCGCAGTCGAGGCGCAGCACTCCAGCCCGCTCCAGACCTTCGTAGCGCACTTCGCCCACTCCGATCGCGGCGGGAAGCCCACACTCGGCGGCTCGGACAGCCATATGCGAGTTGGCGCCGCCGAACATCGTGATCAGACCCGCGATGTCGCGCGCGAGCAACCAGTCGTAGCCGGGGTCGGCGCTGGGAATGAGCACGATGGCACCCTCGACGTCGACATCGGTCGCGCCGGCACCGATCACCACGCGCGCTTCGACCGCAGACGCGGTCACGAAGTTCGGTTCGGCGCCGACCTGTTCGAACCACACCAGATCGGTCGGATTGGCGATCTGACCCGGGAGGGCGACGCCTTGGGCGACCAGGTAGATGTCGGCCCCTTCGGCGGCCCGTTCGCGCAACTGGTTGCCGGCATCGGGCGGGGCGTCTCGTGCCGCCAACAGGTCACCGATCCGGATGTTGGCGAGATCGGACCGGTCGAGCCCCACCGAGATACCGAACTCTGCGATCGCTTCGATCGCTTCGGACAGCGGCCGGGTGAACACGAACTTCCCGGCTTCTCGTCCTGCGATCGCTCCCCGGATGAACTCGTCGAGTGCACTGACATCGCCCGGCAGGCCGAGGTCGATCAGCGTCTCGGAAATCGCACCGGCCTCGGCCCCGGTCCACCGGAACCGCGACGCTGATTCCGGCTCGGGTTCCTGGTCGACCAGGGGTCGGAGGTATTCCTCCGCCGCCGCGCGGTACCGCGGCGACGTGATGTCGTAGGTGCCGGGCCGAAGGTGCCCGTACTCGGCGACGAAGTCCTCCCAGGCCAACGCACCGGTACGGACCCGGGCGGCATCGGCGCGGAGTCGGCCGAACACCGTCTCGGTCGTGGCCAGGAACTCGTCGACTCGCGCCGCGCTGACCGCGCCGGTCGCCACCAGCCCACGCAGGACGCTGGTCGCGACGAACGCCGCGCGCGCCAGGTGCGCAAAGAGCACGGTCGCCTCGGCGCGGACGTCATCGAGGAGGTACGCCGCCCGAGTCAGTGGCGGGATCGCGGATGGAACCGCGACCCGGAATCGCTGCCGGAGCGCCTCGAGCCGGGCCAGGTCGTCGGGCAAGCGGGTCAGCGCGGCGAGCGTGATCGAGTGCAGTCCGGCGCGCAACTCCTGGATGTCGGCATCGGAGAACCCCACCTCCCGCAGCCGGTCGCCGTAGGTGTCGAACCCCGGGGCCAGACACGTCGCCAAGACTTCGAACTCGACCTTGTCGTGCCACTGAGAATGGGCTGCGAGTTCCGCGAGCTGGAACTCGACCAGGCGAGTTGCGAGGTCGTCGCTCACGCTCGCCGGCACGAACGAGTTGAAACACGCCCGCACGTCGACATAGGGGTGGCCCGCGATGTCGACCAGCAACGGGCACGGCCGCACGTCGCGGTAGCCGTACTCCGCGCGTTGACGGGCCCACGCCTCATCGGTGATGAGGTACCGGTACAGCGACGCGGCCAACGCACGCGGCGTCGTCCCGATGATCTCGGCCGGGTTCCAGTCGGCCATCACGCTGTAGCGGGTCGTGCGACCAACGAGTGAGGGAATCGGCTCGACCCGCGCCCGCACGAACCGTTGGGCGGCCGTCACCGCGTTGCGAACCCGTTCATCGTCGATCGGAACGGCGAGATCCGACATTGCAATGGGCCGCACCTGCAGGATGTGGACCTCGCCGCCAGCGGTCACCGCGAACTCGACGTCGAGTGAGTCATGACCCACGAGCCGTTCGATCTTCTGCACCGCACTGAGCACCGGCGCCACACCACCAGGGAGCCCGTTCACCTCCGACGCTTCGCGCAGGCACACGATCGTGCGGGCGTCCCCGCCACCGGTCACCACATCGGTCCGGTTGGTCGCGTCGTCGAAGTTGACGACGTAGTACGGCGCGCCGAGCGCATGGGTGCGAGTCATGACGACACCACTCATCGCCACATCTCGCAGCATCTCCTGCACCAGGACTTGGTCACCATCGGCACCGAGCCCGTACGAGGCGAACACGTCCTCGACGGCGCGAGCCAGCGGCTCCGCTTCCGTAGGGACGTTCGCAATGCTGTCGTAGCGCCCGGCACCCGAGGCCGACCAGCCATCCTCGCTCAGAGCACTGCTCCGGACGATCAACGCGGGAAAGGGCAGGTCACGAAGTACCTCGTCGATCACACCGCCGCGATCGCTCGCCCAGCGGGCCCGGGTGAACGACACCGACGCGCCGATGGTCGCTCCGTGATCCATGCGGCGCAGCCGGTCCAGCGACTCCGCTTTGGTTCCGAGGACGAACCGGGCGAGGTCCTGGGGCGCATCGAGCTCGGCCCAATCCCCCTGCAGGTCGACCGCGTGAACATCGATCTCGGCTCGGCGCACTGCATCGATCAAGGCGGGAAGCCCGGCCGCCGGACCGAGCACACCACTCTCGATGATCCGCATCGCCGCGACCATCGCCACGGGCGAGAGCCGAAGGAGCCCGGCGAACTCCGCATCGGCTTGATCCACCTCGACGTCGGGTCCGATTCCCAGGACCCGGCCCGCGCCGACTCGGACCTTCTCTGCTCGCGCCAGCCCCGCAGGCCCCCGGCCGTCGTAGCGACTGCGCCAGGTGGAGTCGACCGCGATCGCGATTCCGGATCCCGCGGCGGCGACCGCTTCGACCGCGGCCCGCCGGAACACCACATCGGCGTAACAGACATAGGTGGACCGGAGTGGGTCGATCGGCACCGACCGGAGCGACTCCACCGGCCCGGTGTCGGCCCATGCTCGGTTGAAGACCACGCTGACCTGCGGGTACCGCTCGACGACCTCATCGGCTTTGAAACCACCGACGAAGGAGATATCGGGTTCACCCAAGATCGCGAAGGCATCGAGCAGCCAATCCATGACCCGACCGCGCTCGTCGATGTCGACCATCGCCGAGGCAACACCCCCTCGGACCGACCGACCGGCTCCGAGGATCACGACGTGAGCGGACCCGGGCTGCATGAAGCCGGAAATCCTACCGGAGTGGGGTCGCAGGCAATTCCGGACTACCCGAGGGCGGCGAGGCGCTCGGCGACATCCGCGAACGACGCGTCATGCCGGCGAATGCGATCGAACAGCATGCGCGCCCGAGGCAGGTTGCCGGCTCGTTCCTCGAGGTCGGCCAGCGCGTACCAGAGCCGAACGTGGTGCGGTTGAATCCGCTTGACCGTGCCCGAGGCCCGACGACCGAGCATGGCGACCGCCTCGCCGAGACGATCCTGGTCGGCCAACGACCCGGCCAGCACGATGCGGCCTTCGGTGACGAGTTCCGACGACGGCGAGATCTCCGCGAGCTCGGTCCAGAGTTCCTTGACTCGATCGTGATCTCCGAGTGCACGCGCGCAGTCCATCAGGACCGGGTGCTGATTGACCTCGTGGCTGAGTTGGGCATAGACGTCGAGTTCTTCGGCCGCGGCCTTGTACTGACCCGCCCGGTAGAGCGACAACCCCAGTAGTTCACGAACCGACGGTGCACCGGGCAGTGCCTTCTGGACCGGGCGCAGGATGCGGATGGCATCGCGCTCGCGGTCTTCGGCAAAGGCCTCCGACGCTTGGGCGACCGCCTGATACCAACGGTCACCTCGGGCTCCGCCGTGGCGCAGAATCTCGTCGCGGACCGACATCGGGCCCTTCGGCCGACGTCGTCGGCCACCCGCAGGTTCCTTCGTCGCTCCCGCGGGTTTGGCGCTCCCACGTGCGTTCGCCGGTGCCGGCTTGCCCTTGCCCCGCACCACCCGAAGCGGCGCGGGTTCACGCCGGGCCGGCTTGGCCTTCTTGGCGCCGGTATCACGGAACTCCGGTGCCGCCGGCGCGGGTTTGCGCCGACGCGACGTTCCAATCGTGCCCCCACGCGGCCCGTCATCACGACCGCGACCTGTCCCTCGATCTGCACTGCGAGCACCGCGACTGGTTCCACCACTGGTCGGCCGACCCGACCCGTCAGATCTCCCGCCACCGCCGGCCGGTCGGCCGCTTCCGGTTCCCCGAGATTGGTCACCCGACCCGCCCGGACGTCCCGAGCCTGGGTTCGGACGTCCAGCACCACTCCCCGAACGCCCTGCACCACCGCTACTCGGGCGACCCGAACCACTGCTCGGCCGACCCGATGAGTTGCTCGGGCGTCCCGAGGAGCTCCCGCCGCGTCCGGATCCGCTCGAAGGTCGACCGGAGGAGCCTCCGGGTCGGCCACGGCCGGCACCCGATCCGCGCGGCTTGTCGCCGCCACCACTCGAACGCCGATCCATGCAAGCACCTCAGAAACGGGCCGCAGCCCTCAAACAGTCGGGACATACAGAAGCTGGGGGCGAACAATACGCCTCCCAGCTTCTGAAAGAAATCCCGGCGGCGACCTACTCTCCCAGGGGGCTCCCCCCCAAGTACCATCGGCGCGGGCGGTCTTCACTGCCGTGTTCGGAATGGGAACGGGTGTTTCCCCGCCGCTATAGCCACCGGAAACCTATGAAATTGTGGGTGTCCCTTGAGGACTCCATAGCGAGCACGAACAACAAAGATCCCAAGCCCTCGGCCGATTAGTACCGGTCGGCTGAACACCTCACGGTGCTTACACCTCCGGCCTATCAACCAGGTAGTCTACCTGGGGCCTTACCCGGTTAACCCGGTGGGAGAAATCATCTCGAGGCAGGTTTCGCGCTTAGATGCTTTCAGCGCTTATCCTTTCCGCAGGTCGCCAACCAGCCATGCTCCTGGCGGAACAACTGGCACACGAGAGCTGCGTCCGTCCCGGTCCTCTCGTACTAGGGACAGCTCCTCTCAATTCTCCTACGCCCGCACTGGATAGGGACCGAACTGTCTCGCGACGTTCTAAACCCAGCTCGCGTACCGCTTTAATGGGCGAACAGCCCAACCCTTGGGAGATGCTTCACCCCCAGGATGCGACGAGCCGACATCGAGGTGCCAAACTTTGCCGTCGATGTGGACTCTTGGGCAAAATTAGCCTGTTATCCCCGGGGTACCTTTTATCCGTTGATCGACCGCGCTTCCACATGCCACGGCCGGGTCACTAAGCCCTGCTTTCGCACCTGCTCGACTTGTTGGTCTCGCAGTTAAGCTCCCTTGTGCCTTTGCACTCGACGCCTGATTGCCAACCAGGCTGAGGGAACCTTTGGGCGCCTCCGTTACTCTTTGGGAGGCGACCGCCCCAGTCAAACTGCCCACCAGGCGCTGTTCCTGACCCGGATTACGGGCCCAGGTTAGAGCTCCAGCACAGAAAGGGTGGTATTTCAAGGTTGTCTCCATGAGGGCTAGCGCCCCCACTTCCCAGACTCCCACCTATCCTACACAAACTGGACCGAAGCTCAACACCAAGTTGCAGTGAAGCTCCACGGGGTCTTTCCGTCCTAGTGCGGGAAACGAGCATCTTTACTCGTAGTGCAATTTCGCCGAGTCTCCGGTTGAGACAGTAGCCAAGTCGTTACGCCATTCGTGCAGGTCGGAACTTACCCGACAAGGAATTTCGCTACCTTAGGACCGTTATAGTTACGGCCGCCGTTTACCGGGGCTTCGATTCAAAGCTTCGCCTTGCGGCTAACCTCACCTCTTAACCTTCCGGCACCGGGCAGGCGTCAGAGCATATACAGCGTCTTTCGACTTCGCATGCTCCTGTGTTTTTAGTAAACAGTCGCTTGGCCCTGGTCTCTGCGGCCTCCTCAAGCTCCGGACGCGAGGTCCTTCACCCTAGAGAGGCCCCCCTTCTCCCGAAGTTACGGGGGCATTTTGCCGAGTTCCTTAACCAGAGTTCTCTCGATCGCCTTAGTATTCTCTACTTGTCCACCTGAGTCGGTTTAGGGTACGGGCACCGTGCCAACTCGCTAGAGGCTTTTCTCGACAGCATGGGATCAGTGACTTCGTCTATACGACTCGGCATCACGTCTCAGGGTATGTGTCCGACGGATTTGCCTATCGGACCCCCTACACGCTTACCCCAGGACAACCAACGCCTGGGATCACCTACCCTCCGGCGTCCCCCCTTCGCTGACCTCCACCGCACGGTCCGGTTCGGCCGAAGCCAGCCCCTTACGGAACGATCTTGGTATTGGCGCGGACACGGTGGTACGGGAATATCAACCCGTTGTGCATCGACTACGCCCTTCGGCCTCGCCTTAGCTCCCGACTTACCCTGGGCGGATGAGCCTTCCCCAGGAACCCTTGGACATTCGGCGGAGGGGTTCCTCCCCCCTCTTTCGCTACTCATGCCTGCATTCTCACTCGACCACGCTCCACGACGGTTCACACCGCCGCTTCACAGCAGAGATCGACGCTCCCCTACCCATCTACGCGTAAACGCGTATATGACGCAGCTTCGGCTCTGTGCTTGAGCCCCGTTACATTGTCGGCGCAAGATCATTCGACCAGTGAGCTATTACGCACTCTTTCAAGGGTGGCTGCTTCTAAGCCAACCTCCTGGCTGTCTAGACAATCTCACATCCTTTGCCACTGAGCACAGAATTTGGGGCCTTAGCTGGCGTTCTGGGCTGTTTCCCTCTCGACCATGAAGCTTATCCCCCATGG
>JANLRZ010000008.1:0-5545 GCA_031362155.1 Acidimicrobiia bacterium
TGGCGGGCCGGTAGATGGCGCAACACGTCGTTCTCGGACTCGTCGACGAGCACCGGGGTGTCGATGTCGGTGCGAATGAAGGTCGGGTTCGGCATCGTGAGCCCGGGGTCGGTCGTGCTCAGACCCGCGGCACCCGACGAACGGCTGTGGATGAGGAAGGCCTCGTAGAGCTTGGTCATCGGCGAGATCGCGTTGACGTAGGTCGTCATCCGCGAAGCGGACTGCGATTCACCGTCGGCGATGATGTGATCGACATCGAGTCCCTCGAGCGGGTCGATACCGCGGGGATACCGAACCGCTTGTCCGGCTTGGGAGTACATGTCGTAGGAGTAGATGTCGCCCGGGTGCGACAGCGTTCCGTAGCGTCCGGGGTCGAAGATCCGGAGGCCGGGAACCACGCCGGTGGTGCCGTCGATCCCCACCTTCTGGGCCGACACGCCGACCCACGCGAATCCGCGGCGCATCAACTCGGTCCGCTCGAACTGCCAGTCTGGTGAGGTGTCGAAGCCGGCGGTGACGTTGAGCCATTCGACGATGACCGTGCCGTTGAACTTCTCGGGATCGGTCGGTCGGCGGACGATCAGCCGCGTCTTGTACGGCGCAGTCGAGGACTGCTGGACCGCCCAGCGGCCGTCCGAGCCGAGCGGCTGGGTCGGCGTGTACGCCCGCGCCGTTCCCTCGAAGAAGAACTCCTGCTCCTCGTAGCCGTACTTGGGAAAGTCGGTCAGGTCGGCTTGCAGATTGAAGATGCTGCCGCCCGCGGTTCCGGGCAGTGACACCGTCGGGTTGGGCACGCCGCTCGATTCACCCTCGCGATGCGACGCGCCGGCGACGCTCTCGGGCGTGACCGCGGCGAGGCCGCCCAGCACCATGATCACTGCGATCGCGCCGCTCGCCGCCGTGCGCCGATTCCTGTGTCGCATGCCGCTCCCCCATCACGCCTAAATGTCCTGTATGACCCTGCCCTGACGCCGGCACGCCCGTCAAGTCGCCGGTTCGCCATCTGGCCAGGAACCGCGAAGCAATCGGCGCCCCCGAACTGTGGCCTCGCTACTCGTCGATCGCTTCTTCGTCCCGAGTGCTGCGGGCCCCTCGTTGGGCGAGCAGCCGGTCGATCACCGATCGTTGGCCTGGCCACGCTTCGAGGAGGGCCTCGGGCGGGGTCGTGCGTGCGGCGTACCTGAACGCCAGAGCAACGACGACGACGTCGTCGAGGGGCCCGATGAATGGAAGGAACTCGGGTATGAGGTCGATCGGTGAGATGACCCAGAGGCCGGCGAAGACGACGACGATCTTGGCGCGCCGTGGGACACGCGGATCGCGGCGGAGTCGGCGCACGGTGGTGACGCAATCGGGAAGGAAGCTCGCGAGCTCTTTGAGGGTGCCGTCCGGGAGTCGTGCGGCGAGCACCACGAGCAGCGCCCAGGATGCGATCAGCAGTCCTACGGCAGTCAGGACCAAGCGGAGCATGACCCTCAGGCTACGAGGCGACCCCTGACCTGCAGGTTCTCTTGGAGCGGACGACGGGATTCGAACCCGCGACCCTCACCTTGGCAAGGTGATGCTCTACCAGCTGAGCCACGTCCGCGTTGGAGCTACGAAGATAGCAGCCGCGCCTGCGAGCCCCTAGCCTCCGCGAATGCGCATTTCGATTTTCGGTGGCGAACTTCCTTCCATTGATGCCGCGGTCGCAGCCGCGAAGCAGGTAGAAGCCGAAGGTTTCGACGGTTTCTTCATCCCTCAGATCTTCGGACTCGATGCCCTGACCACCCTCGCGGTGATCGGTCGCGAGGTCCCCCGGATCGAGTTGGGCACGGGGGTCGTGCCGACCTATCCCCGCCACCCCATGATGCTCGCCGCGCAGGCGATGACGGCCCAGGACGCCTCGAGCGGACGGCTCACGCTCGGGATCGGTCTCTCCCACCAGATCGTGATCGAATCGATGTTCGGCATGTCCTACGACAAGCCGGCTCGGCACATGAAGGAGTACCTCTCGATCCTCATGCCGCTCCTCCGTGGCGAACCGTGCGGGTTCAACGGAGAAACACTCACCTTCAATGGCGGCATCGGATTCAAGACCGAGCCCGTCCCTGTGCTCGTGGCCGCCCTCGGGCCGCGCATGCTCCAACTCGCGGGTGAGATGACCGAAGGAACGGTCACCTGGATGACCGGCCCGGCGACGATCGAATCGCACATCGTTCCCAGTATTCAGAAAGGCGCGTCCGACGCCGGTCGCCCTGCGCCCCGCATCGCCGTGGGGCTGCCCGTCTGTGTGACCGACGACGCCGATGGCGCCCGCGCTCGCGCGGCGGAAATGTTCTCGATGTACGGGATGTTGCCGAGCTATCGAGCGATGCTCGATCGTGAAGGCGCGGCCGGACCAGCCGACGTCGCGATCGTCGGCGACGAAGCCGCGGTGGCCGCCGGTATCCAGCGGGTCGCAGATGCCGGCGCCACCGATTTCTCGGCCGCGGAGTTCGCAACCGGCGCCGATGAGAAGCGCCGCACACGCGAGTTGTTGCGTTCGCTGTTGTGAGCGAGGCACTCCCCCGGTCACCGTTGGAACTTCTCGAACCACTCGCGCGTGAAGAGAAGATCATTGGCGAGTCGTTTCGCCATCTCGAGATCTACACGATGCTCGGACTCCTCACGATCCTGTGGCACGGCCCGGTCGACGCGGAAAAAGTCGTCGTGATGGCGGGCGGAGGTATGGGCGGGCTCCTCGGGCCGGCGGGCGGGCTGTACCACGACCTCGGCGTCGAGTTCGCGGCGCAGGGCATCGGCACGATGCGCGTCGGGTACCGGCGCCCCAACGACCTGGTGCGGTGTGTGCACGACGTTGCTGCCGCGGCCGACCTGGCATCGCGTGCCGGTGGTGCGCGGTTCGTGACCGTCGGGCATTCCTTCGGTGGCGCAGTCGCGATCCAGGCCGGGATGGTGCTCGGCGCGCACTGCCGCGGCATCGTCACGCTGTCGACCCAGTCGGCTGGGTGCGAAGACGCGGGCCAGCTCGACGAGCGCGTGCCGGTCCTCCTCCTCCACGGCGACCGGGACGAAATCCTCCCGGCCGAGACCTCGGGTGTGGTGCAGTTCCTCATCGGACACGGCGAGGTCGAGATCCTCCCGGGATCCGGTCATCTGCTCTCCGAAGCCGCCGACCACCTCCGCACGCGGCTCGGGCACTGGATTCCCGAGCAGCTCGCCTGAACCACGGCACGCACCGAGCAATTACTGGCGGTCGTCGATCATCGCGGCGAGCGTCAGCAGCCAATCTCGGGTGAAGAGACTGCCGGCGACCGCGTCGGGGTGGTCGTGATCCGTCGTGATCGCCATGACCGCATTGGACCGTAGAACCCGATCGAGCCGGCCCGCGCCCGGCGTGGCGGGCGACCCTTCGCCGATCGCGAGGTCCTCGGCGAGAGACCGCGCGCCGGACTCGAGCGCCGGGTCGAGTCGGGTCGGCCGAACCCCGTCGGGGAACCGTTGGCCGAGGACCTCGATCGCCTGCGCGATCGAGCGGGCGTGAGCGGCAACGCCCACCCGTTGCACCCAGGTCGCCACCAGCGCGGGCGCATTGCGGTACTGCTCGCTCAGCTCCCCGATCGCCGCCCGGGCGCGGACTTCGGCCGTGATCACGTCTGCGAGCGGTTCGGGCGCGCCCCCATCCTGCGGTTGCGAGCGATAACGCACCACCCGAATGAGGTTGTCGCCGGCCGCGATGCTGAACGCCACGGTGAGCTGACGGACCAACGCCTCGACCTTGCGGGGCCAGAACACCAAGGCGACCACGGCCGAGACCGCGGCACCCAGCGCGACATTCTCCAGCCGAACCAAGCCGGTCCGCCACCCCAACGGTTCGACGATGTTGAAGAGCACGATCACCGCGACACTGAACGCGGCCTGACCCGCAGCGAACCCCGCGACCGACGGCAGCGCGCCGATGCCGACGATCGCGACCACGAGTATCGGCCAGAGCAATCCGGTGTCGAACCCGACGATCGCGAACACTGCGCTCGACAGCGCAAAGCCGACCGCCGTACCCACCGATGCGCCGATGGCGGTCTGGCCCGTCGTCAGCGCGTTCGAACGCAACACGGAGAGAGTGCCGAGAGCAACCCAGAACGCGTGCTGGCTCACGAACGCGTCACCGATGGCCACGGCGAGCGCCAAGGCGACACCGGCCCGGATGGCATCGCGCGTCCAGACCGACCCGGACCCCGCGTGTCTCGCCACCAAGGCCCGAGCCCGATGCATCGCGCCGACCAATGATGAGTCGGGGACGTCGGCCCGGTTGGTGCGGTCGACGCGATCGGACTCGTTGGCCCGGTCATCGCCCCGAAGCACCTCGAGGTTCGCGGCGAGCGCATCGGCGTGCACACTGGCCGCCCGAACGACGAAGCCGCCGTCGACCTCGTCGAGGATCGTCGTCGGGTCCCGTCCCTCGCGGATCTGGTTCGTCAGGTCGGCGAAGGAACCAGTGCGGACCCGATCCAGTCGCTGTCGGCAGGCGGCGAGTGGCTCCAGCGAACTGCGATCGGTCAGGACCTTCCCGACTGCCTCCAGGAGATCGGCGTCGGCTCCGGCCACGTCCCGTAGGGATGAGGCAACCGCGCCGACCGTTGGGTCGAGACTCCGGCCGATGATGGCGCTGAGTCGGAGGAGACGGTCGACGATCTCGCGGCGGGCCACCGTGTGGGCACGAGGACCGGCCGGGCGCAGGGTCATGGTGCGGAGTTCGGCCAGATCCCGGTGGACGCGCGCGTGGAGCGCACGGACCGCCTCGGGGTCGGTATCAGGATTCATGCGCCAACGGAGCAGGCGGGCGAGGGAACCGGCCGCGGAACCCGCCGTGCGGTCCAACCGATCCGACGCGCGTCCCGGTGTGATCAGCGCGGCCACGATCGCCGCGACGATCACGCCGGCAACCCAACCCGCGACCCGACCGGAGATGGCCGAGAGCGGACCCGGGACCAGCACGCCGAGCACGAAGCCCAGGATGAGCGGGCTGACCGACGCGTGGAGTTGCGGTCCGAGGTTGCCGACGAAACGAATGACGGCCACCACGACGAGGGTGAGGACGATCGCCAACCACGCCGTGTTCGCGACCAGCAATCCCAACGCCAGGATGAGCGCGCCGACCCACGCGAGATGGAAGTAGGCCCACGTCCGCGCCCGGTGGCCGCCGCCGTAGTCGGCGAAAATCAGCGCGGAGAGCGCGCTGAACGCCGCGGAGATCGCGAAGTTCGGTTCGTCGAGGACGGAGAGACCGAACGCGAAGACGAGCGTCGCCGCGATCGAGGCCCGGAGGCCGCGCAGCAACCCGGCGCCATTCGGATCGCGCCGCAACCACCATTCGACCAGTCGGCCCGATCGGGCCGGCGCGCTACTTCCCGGCAAGCCGCTCGACCACCGGCGCGAACATCTCCATCTCAGCACCGCCGACCACGGCGTAGCTGACCCCCCAACGGTCGCGCCGGGACTCCATCAGGTCGCAGACTTCGTCGACGGTGCCGACCAAGGCCAGACCGGCATCCAACGCATCCTC
>JANLRZ010000041.1:0-40061 GCA_031362155.1 Acidimicrobiia bacterium
GCGGCCGACTGTTGGGTGGAGCCGACGATGTCGGTGAAGAGCACCGTCGCGAACCGGCGGGTGGTGATCGGCTCGGGCACCGTGCCGGTACAGAACTCGATCATCGTGTCGTTCATCTCCCGCCAGGTGGGCATCACCCAGCAAAAGTGGTCATCGCCGGGGATCTCGACGTAGCGCGCCCCCGGAATCACATCCGCGAGCACCCGGCCCCCCGAGACGTTGAGCACCCGATCGCCCTTCACGTGCATCACGAGCGTCGGCGCGGTGATGCGTTCGGCCGCATCGCCGGCGTCGAGCCCCATGATGCTGTGGACCTGGCGCTCGATATCGCGAGGACTGGCCGACAGACGTTCGAGCCGGCCGCCCCACCGCACGAAGGACTCGTTCTCGCTCTGACTCGGGACGAACCAGTCGACGAAGTACTGCGGCTCCTCGCCCCAGGTGCGGACGAGATGGTCGAAGCGCTCGGTGATCTCCGTCGACGGCAGTATCGGCGGGTCACCAGGCTCAACTCGGTCGAACATCCGCGACCAGTGGCGCGGCGACGGCATCGTGTCTATCAGGATCACGTGGTCCACGCGCTCGGGATAGTTGGCGGCGAAGAGCTGGCTCATCAAGCCACCTTCGGACAGGCCGAGGAGGTGGGTCCGCTCCCAGCCGAGCGCGTCCATCACTGTCACGATGTCGCCGATGCGCTGCTCGAGGGTCGGCATCTCGTCGGGTCGATCGGAGAGGCCGACGCCGCGCTTGTCGAAATGCGCACACGTCATGTACCGACCGAGGTACTCGTCGACGCGGTGCCAGTACTCGTGCTCCCAACCGACCTCGATGTTCGAGATCAACGCCGGGACGATCAGCAGCGGCGGCCCGGAGCCCCACTGCTGGTAGGCGAGCCGGAGCCCGTCGGCGGTCCGTGCGTACTTGGTCTCGGGCACCTGCATATGCGGCGATCCTCGCAGATCTACGGCAGCGGGGGCGCGCCGATCATCTCCCGGAACTCCTTGGTGGTGTTCGTGACGGGGAACGACTCGTCGGGCACGGCAAGACCGAGACCCGCACAGATCGGTCCCCAGCCGTCGCTCGGCGTCCAGTCGATCAGCCGGTCAGCCGGGACCTCGGCGCGCACCGCGGCGTTGTGTGCCTCGTAGGCCGCGATCATCGCGCTCTTGTTCTCGAAGTCGTCGCTGAACCGTTCGTGAAGCCCCTTACGCACCGCGAGCATCCAGGGCTGCATCTCGGGTGGTGCATGATCGAACGACTGGAAGATCGTGTTCGAGGCGCTGATGTACCAACCCTCGGAGTCACGGGTCGACAACAGCACCGGTGCGTCGGGGTTCGCCGCCGCGATCTCGCGCCAGAACAACGATCCGGGGAAGTCCACCATGGCGGTGAAGTCGCCGAGCAACGCAGACCAATCGACCGATTCGCCGTTGAACGCGGCGGTGAACCCCTCGATCTGGTCGGGTCGGCCGAAGCATTCGATCATGTGGTGACACGTGCCGCCGAGAAGGTGCTCCAACGCGATCTTCAGCGAGTGCGTGCCCGTCCGACCCGCCCCGGCTCCAACCACCTGCAGTGCCATGTCGATCTCCACTTCGCGCGGGCCGGGAACCTCCAAGCCCGCCCCATCATGGCGCATGCAGCCGGGCGGTGTCCGGAGTCCAATGCCCCAGCACCGAGTCGTACGATCGGGAGCGTGGACACACACGATTCGGTCACGGTCACCATGGCCGCGACCGAGGAACTCACTGCCGACCAGCGCGCCGAGATCGTCGCGGTCTGCAATGCCGCGAACCACACCGACGAGTTCTGGAAGCTGTTCGAGGTCTTCGTTCGAACGGGCGGCCGACACTTCTTTGCGACTCACGGCCGCGCCATCGTGAGCCACGCAGTGGTCAACCCCCGCGGGGTGCAGCCCGAAGGGATGCCCGTGCTCCGGACCGCGTATCTCGACGCGGTTGCGACCGAACCGGCCCGCCAGGGTCAGGGCTATGGCACCGCCGTCATGCAGCTCCTCGCCCGGTCCATTGACGACTTCGACATCGCGTGTCTCCAGACCGACGAACCGGGGTTCTACGACCGGCTCGGATGGGAACTCTGGCAGGGCCCCCTCGCCGGCCGTTCCGACGAAGGGCTGGTCCCGACGCCGGACCAACACGGAGTGATGGTGTATCGCCTCCCGCGCACGCCACCGCTCGACCTCGGCGCGATGCTCTCGATCGAGTGGCAACCCGACCGGTTCTGGGAATAGGAACGATCGTTGCCGGACGACCCTGATGGCGGCGGAAAACCCCCAACAAGCGGTCGAGGTCCTGACGTAACGTCGTCTCGCGGTGAGCCGAGTCCAGGTTCGACGGCTGCAGGTGCTCAGGAGTGACGTGAACACGGGATCGCACGACGACAACGAGATCGCGGAACGGTGCCACGCGAACTGCATCGAGTCGGCACGCGGGTTCGCACGGCGGCCGGGCACGAGGGGCGAGATCGTCGAGCGCGACGGCGTCCTCCTCTTGGCGACCGCGTCGGACTTTCCCCTGCTGGCCAACGGAGCATTCCGACTCGACCCATCGGTGCCTGGCGACCAAGTGATCGCCGTAGCCGACGCGTGGTTCTCCGAGAAGGGCCGGGGATGGTCGCTCGGGACCTCAAGCTGGGCCGGCGCCGATCAGGACCTCATCGATGCCGCCCTGGCTCGGGGACTCGTGTCGACGACGGACATGCCGGGGATGGTGTGCGAGGCCCGCCTCGCGGATGCTCACCCGCCCGACGGCATCGAGCTCAGGGTGATCTCCACCGGGGAGGACGCCCGGGCCTTCGTGGCGATGATCGATACTGCCTATACGTCACTGGGCCTACCTGCCGGGGTGCTCGCCGCCGTTGCCTCGTCGTCGACACCCGAGTTGATTCCGTGCAACGAGGTCACGGTCGGCGCGTTCGAAGGCGACACACTGCTCTCCGGAGCCCAGGTGATCTTGAGCCATGGCATCGCCGGCGTCTATGCCGTGGGAACCCTCGAAGCCGGACGTGGCCGCGGCCTCGCCGAACTCGTCACCCGCGCCGTCACCAACATCGGCTTCGACAGCGGCGCGCCCTACGTCACCCTCCAGGCATCCCCGATGGGCGAGGCGATCTACCGGCGGATGGGCTACCGAGAGCTCTACCGCTACGCCAATCACACCCGCTTCGTCTGAAGCTCCGGACCGGCCCAGCATCGGGCGGAGCCACCGGCTCGGTCAGGGCGCGGGGAAAGTCAGATTCTGCGCGGCAAGCGCGTGCCGAAGGCCTTGTTCGAGTTGATCGACCTCGCCGCCGAACGCCGACAGATCCGCACGACCGAGCACGACGACCCAGCCGGCATCCGTCCTCGCCGCGACACACGGCAGCGCATCACCGGTGGCGGCCTCGATCGCGGGACTGCGTTCGTTGCGATGCGCGACGGCGAAGGGCACTCCCAGCCGGGCGCGGAATGCATCGAACGACTTCTTGCGCCGCACCGGACCGTGGGTGATGTCGCAGAGCGCGCACTCGAGCCGACCGAGCAGATGGCCGACGACGTACCTCGCCTCACCGGCGATCCCGCCGTCGGCGTTGTACACCCCGACCAACTCGGCGACGACCTGCGGGTTTGACTGCGGTTGGGTACCTGGATTCGTCACAGCGACCGCAACCCGCCGGGGCGTTCGAGCATTCCGAATCGCGTCATTGGCCGACGGGCCAGTGGTCCACGGCGACCCCCCGCATCGGAAAGTCCTTGGGGTTGCCCGTAGCCAGGCGAGCATCAACTGTCCGGCAGGCGGCCGCGATGAGGCAGTCGGCCTGGGAGAGGGTCACGCCCCGCTTCGCATGGTCTCGCCGCCAGGTGCCCGCGGCCGTCGCTTCCACGGCTCCGATCGGCACGACGATCAGGCCGTCGAAGAGAAGATCGACACCGGCCTGTTCCCGCTTGCCTCGAACCCCCCGCACGATCTCTTCGACGTTGACCCCCGACGTACACAGCTCCTCACCGGCCTGGAGGAGTTGCCGGATCCGCGCGCTGGTGACGGGGCGATCCCGGAGGAGATCGATCAGGACCGTTGAGTCGAGGAGGGTCGCGCCCACCTAATGGGTCGCCCGCGAATCCGCGCGCCGGGCCGCGTGGATGTACGCGGCCGGGTCGTCGTCCCAATCGTGACCACCGTCGGCGACGGTGCCGATCGCGGCCTGGATCGCCTCGCGACGACGAACATCGTCCAGCGCTCGCCGGACCGCCTCGGCAATGAACCGGCTCCGGAAACGGGCCTTGACCCGAACTTGGAGATCGCCAACAAGCTCGTCGTCCAACGTAATGTGCATACGCATGGCCACAGAATAGCCCACTGAAGCGCGTCGGCCGCTTCGGAGACCCGCGCCCGCAAGCCATCGGGCGCGTCAGGCCACGCGATCCACTCGGGATTCCACATGCGTGCCCGGCCGAGACTGCGGCACGGGCGGCGCCAGCCGAATCCGATCGATCGACGGTGGCTCACCGGCTGCGGCCCGGGCTCGCAGCGCATCGAGCGTTGCGTCCCAGGCGAACCGCTGAGCCAACCAGCGCATGGCGAGAACTTCGTCGTGCTGCGGTGATTCCATGAATTGCTCCGACTCGGGGGAGGGTCGTAGCCAGAAGCATCGCGGCCGTTCGTGACCAGCATGTTGCCGACGTGCATCGGCGAGACGAACGCCGCCAACACGTTTCGTGACCCGAGCCACGAACCGTCCGAAACGTCAGCGCCGGACGCGGACCCCGAGCGTACGGGCGGCCCGTCGTGCGACATCCAGACCGCCCAGCTGACGCAAGACAGCCCCATGGGTTGCACTGGCGATTCAAGATGCTTCGTGCCTCCCGCCACGTGCCCGGCATCGGCCGCACACCCGGTTGGCGATGGGTCGACCGCGGTTGCGACGCAATCGGTTCCTGGTCGGCAGCGCCTTCCCCAACGCCCACCTCGACGTCATCGAAGGTGCCGGTCTCTTCGCCCACGAGGAACGCCCCGCCGAAGTCGCCGCCGCGCTCCTCCCCGTCCTGACCGGCTGACGTCGAAGGGTCGGCAGCCAGGTACTCTCCGGGATCCGGCCAACGAGGTGGAGTCAATGTCCAAGCCAACGGTTCTGATCACGGGCGCGAACTCCGGCATCGGGCTCGAGACGGCCCGAGCCATCGCGGCCCAGGGCCACCGCACACTGATGTTGTGTCGAAGCCCGGAACGCGCGAATTCGGCGTGCGATCAGATCCGGACCACGGTCCCAGATGCCGATCTCCAGGTGATCCACGGCGACCTCGGGGTACAGGCATCCGTCCGCGCCGCAGCCACGGCAGTGATCGAGACCACCGACCGGTTGGACGTGCTCGTCAACAACGCCGGGATTCACACTCGCACGATGGCGCGCACCGAGGACGCTCACGACGTGATGCTGGCCACGAACCAGCTCGGACCGTTCCTGCTCACCGAACTGCTCCGGCCCCTCCTCGTGGAGAGCGCACCGGCTCGCATCGTGAACGTGGCCTCGCACGCGCATCGGTTCGCGAAGACCGTCGACCTCGTCCATCTCGACACGCCCCCGAACTACGGACCACTGGGATTCCGCCGCTACGGCGAGACCAAGTTGATGAACATCCTCTGGACCGACGAGTTGGCGCGGCGCCTCGACGGCTCGGGCGTGACTGCCAACGCAGTGCACCCCGGTGGTGTGCAGTCCAACCTCGGCAACCCGTCACCGTGGCAACGCTTCGTGATCAAGCCGTTCATGCTCACCGCCGACCAAGGGGCCCGCACCTCCGTGTTCCTCGCGACGGATCCGTCGGTTGCCCGCGTCACCGGTGCGTATTGGGCGAAGTGCAAACGGGTCGACGAGAAGCGATCGACCGCCGCGCGCGACGCGACCCTCGCCGCGGGCCTCTGGGCTTCGTGCGAACAGCTCACTGCACACTGACGACCCCGCACCTACAGTGCCGCGATGGCCTACGAGAATTACGAGACACTGACGATTGCGGTGGCGGACGGGATCGCCCGAGCAACCATTGACCATCCGCCGATCAACCTGCTGGACTTAGCCCTGATTCTGGAACTCGACCGCTTCGGCCGGGAGGTGGAATCCGATCCCACGGTCAGGGTGGTCGTCCTCGATTCTGCCGATCCGGAGTTCTTCGCCGCCCACGCCGACGTCGAGCTGATCCGTTCGCTCCCCACCGACGATCAGACCTTGCACACCGAGCTGAGTGTGTTTCACGCGATGGTCGACCGATTCCGCACCATGCCCAAGGCCACCATCGCAATCATCGAGGGGATCGCTCGCGGCGGCGGGAGCGAACTCGTGCTGTCCTTCGACCTGCGGTTTGCGGCCGTCGGCCGCGCCGTGCTCGCCCAACCCGAGGTGTCGGTGGGCATCATCCCCGGCGGCGGCGGTACCCAACGGTTGCCGGGCCTCGTCGGCCGCGGTCGGGCGCTCGAGGTGATCCTGGGGTGCGACGACATCGACGCGGTCACCGCCGCCCAGTGGGGCTACGTCAACCGCGCCCTGCCCCCCGAGGAGCTCCGTCCGTTCGTCGACGCGTTGGCCGCGCGTATCGCGTCGTTCCCGAGCGAGACCATCGCGCGCGCGAAACAAGCAGTCGACGCCGGGCTGACCGAGCCGCACGCCGGTTTACTCACCGAGGATCAGCTGTTCCGAACGAGCCTCACCGACCCCGAGACGGCGCCGCGAATGGCCGCGTTCATGGAGTTCGGGGGCCAGACCCGCGAGGTCGAAACCCGAGGATTCCCAATCAGCTGACGCCAACGATGCGGTCAGCGCATCTCGGCCGCGGCGAATCCCTCGACGCCGACGACTGCGAGCAGATCGGTACGGTCCACTTGACGCAACAGACTCGCTAGGTCGAGATACACGCGTTCGTTGGTCACCTTGTCGTCGTCGAAACTGAAGATGGCGACCACCGGCACTCGGAACGCCTTCCCGGTGGGCGCGCCGCCCATGAACTCGCCGGTGTTGGTGCCGAGCAGGTCGAACTCGGTGATGACGGTGTCGTCGTCGGCGCAGTGGATGCGCACGTTCTCGTGACGCTGATCGGGGAACGCGGCCCGTTGGGCGGTGTGGTACCGAACGACGGCCTCCGCGCCCTCGTGGATCTGACCCATCGGCACGATCTCGTAACGCGGCACGTCCTTGAACGTGCCGAGGCACGCGTCCCAGTCGTGGTCGACCTCGGATTGGAAATGCACCTCGAGGGTCTGCAGCCGGCGTTCACGGAGTTCGGCGTCCACTGTTTCTCAGACCTCCACAATGTCGATGAGTTGATCGATGCCGACGAGATCCGCGGCGTTTCGGGTGTACAGGCGAGCGTCGTGGGCGAGCGCAGTCGCCGCGATCAACAGATCCATGACCCGCGAGCGCGGCGTGCGCCCAGCATGGACGAGTGCCGCGGCGAGTTGGCCGTAGCCCGCGGCGACCCGATCATCGATCGGGAGCGGATCGAAGCTGCGTTGGAGATGCGAGAGGCGGCGCAATCGCTCCGCCCGCACGCCGTCGTCGGTCGCGACGAGGACACCGAAGTGCAACTCCGCAATCGACGCCGCGCTGATCGCCAACTCCCCTTCCAGCTCGGGAACGTCGGCCGCGATCAGGACGCTGGTATCAAGCACCGCTCGCATCGGCGCACTCCCAAGGGTCATGCATCGACTGGTCGATGCGGTCGCGGTCGCCCTCCCACGCGGGATCCGCGGGTCCCGAGAAGAGCTCGGCCACCGCCGCCCAGCGCTGCCACCGGCGGGGATCGGCGCCCACGAGGCGGGCTGCCGGGCGACCGGAGACGGTGATCTCGATCTCCTCGCCCTGCTCGACCCGCCGGACGAGCTCGGAGGCGTCCTGGCGCAGTTCTCGCAACCCGACTCGTGTCATTCAGTCAGGGTAGCACATGTGCTAACCACGAAGAGCCCACGATCTCAACCACTTGGCCGATGTTCCGGCGCGCAGTACGCCCCAGAATCGAGCCATGACGCTCACCCGACTCCAGCCACCGGGCCTCCTCGAGGTTCCCGGACTCACGCAGGTCATCCTTGCCACCGGTACCTGTCACGTCTACATCTCGGGCCAGACCCCGCTGACGGCGGACGGCACCCTCATCGGCGAGGGCAACCTCCTCGCGCAGGCGACGGCAGTGTTCACCAACCTGCTCACCTGCCTCGATGCCGCCGGCGCCCAGGTCGCCGACCTCGCCCGCACCACGATGTACGTCGTCGACTACGGGCCGGACGCTCTCGACGCGATCTACACCGCCGCGTTCGAGGTCTTCGGCCATGACCTACCGAGCGCTACCTCCACCTTGGTGGGCGTCAGCGCCCTGTTCCACGAAGGTCAGCGCTTCGAGGTCGACGCGATCGCCGTTCTCGACTGAGCCCTGTACGCGAGACACACTTCCCGATGAATCGAGGCAGGCCGTGACTTCAGACCAACCGACAACGCTGCTCCCGAGCGGGGTCGTGACCTTCTTGCTCACCGACGTCGCCGACTCCACCGCGCTCTGGGAATCGGCGCCCCAGATGATGACGGAAGTCATTACCCGGCACTATGAGATCCTTCACGCCGCGGTGACAAGCAGCGGCGGGGCGTTGCCTGTCGAGCAGGGCGAGGGCGACAGCGTCGTCGCTGCATTCCGCAACGGGTCCGACGCGCTGGCCGCGTCACTCACGGCGCAACAAGCACTCGCCGCCGAACCGTGGCCGGACAACATCGAAATCGCGGTTCGAATGGCGCTCCACACGGGCGAGACGCAGCTGCGCGACCTCGGAAACTATGCGGGTGAGACGATCATCCGCGCCGCCCGGTTGCGGGCGCTCGCGCATGGTCGGCAGATCGTCGCATCGCGCCAATGTGTGGACCTCCTCGGCGACGCCACGCCCGACGGCGTCGGCTGGCTCGACCTCGGCTCCTACCGACTCAAGGGACTCGGCCGACCGGAACAGGTCTTCCAGGTGCTGCATCCCGACCTCCCGACGGAGTTCCCGCCGCTGCGGGGACCCGACAGCGTCACCAACAATCTCCCGACCCAGCTCACCCCATTCATCGGTCGCGAGGCCGAGCTCGCGCAACTCCATGCGTTGCTCGACGACACGCGGCTGCTCACCGTCACCGGTTCCGGCGGCTGTGGCAAGACCCGCCTCGCATTGGAGGCCGCCACCGATCGCATCGAACGCCACATCGACGGCATCTGGTACATCGAACTGGCTCCACTCGGCGAGACCAGCTCGGTCGTTGCCGCCCTTGCGGCTGTGCTCCAGGTGCGCGAGTCGGCCGAGGAGACCCTGCTCGAAGGCGTGGTCACCCGACTGGCCGATCAGCGCGCGTTGATCGTGATCGACAACTGCGAGCACCTCTTGGAAGAATGCGCCACGCTCGTCGAGACCCTGCTGCGCGGATGTCCTCCGCTGCAGATCGTGACGACGAGCCGCCAACCACTGAACCTTCCGGGCGAGGTGACGTGGAGGGTTCCCTCACTCCGGTCGCCGAAGGCCGACGAAGTTGTCACGGTCGAGTCGCTGGCCCAGTTCGATGCCGTCCGACTCTTCATCGACCGAGCGGTACGGAGCCGGCCCAACTTCGCGATCGGCAACGACAACGCCCCGCACGTGGCCAAGATCTGCGAACAGCTCGACGGGATCCCACTGGCCATCGAACTCGCCGCCGCCCGTGTCCGCAGCGTCTCGGTCAGTCGGATCGCCGAAGGCCTCGACGACCGGTTTCGGATGCTTCGAGGTGGCAGCAATACCCTGCTCCCCCGCCAGCAAACGCTGTACGAATCGATCGAATGGAGCCACCAACTCCTCACCGACGATGAGAAGGTCTTGCTCCGACGCCTCGCTCGATTCAGCGGGGGCTTCGACCTCGACGCCGCGGAAGCAGTGTGCTCGTTCGCACCCCTCGACGAATACGCGGTACTCGCCCTGCTGGGCAACCTCGTCGACCGATCGCTGGTCGTGCTTGACGACGAAGGCCCGATCGACCGGTACCGGCTGCTGGAGACGATCAAACAGTTCTCAAACGTCCGGCTCGAGGACTCCGGCGAGACGAACGCTGTGCTCGATCGTCACGTCGATCACTTTTCGGCGGTCGCCCATCGCCTGGCACCCCTCCTCGAGACGGGTGAACAACGAAGCGCGCGACCGGTCCTCCAACGCGAGGTGGAGAACCTGCGGGTTGCGCTCGAACACGCGGCGAGCATCGACGATCCCGAGCTCCTGGCAACGCTCGCGGTCGATCTGACACTGTTCTGGTTCCAGACCGCGGCCTTCGGTGCTGGCGACCACTGGTTGGCGCTCGCCGCAGAACGCCTCGCCAACACCGAGGCGGTCTCACTCGGGCGCCTGCTGTGGAGTCGGGGCTACCTCAACTTCTACTTCGGGAACTTCGAGCTCGCCTACGAACTCGCGGTGGCGGGCCTCTCGGCGAGTGAACGGGCCGGGGACCCCCTCGGCACCGCCCGCTGCTTCGACCTCCAGGCAGACATCGGCCAACTCAGTGCGCCGATGGCGGCGGCCGACACCTTGGAGCGCGCGCTCGAGCTCTCACGCGCCGCGGGCGATAATTGGGGCGCGATCGACATCCTGCAGAAGGTCGGTTTCTCGTACCTCTACATGGACCGATTCGATGACGCTCACCGCTGGTTGGATCAGGCAGTCTCGGAGGGCCTCAACGGCGACAACCCGTTCTTCGTGGCCTGGCACTACAACGCCCTCGGGCTGGCCGCACGACGGACTGGTTGGCCCGAGTGGGCCGAGTACACCGACCAAGCACTGGCCGCCGCCGACGAGTGCGGCGACCTCCTCACCATCGGTTGGGCCGTATCGTGCCGAGCCGAGGAGCAGCTGCGCGGCGGCGACCGTGAAACAGCCGTGGAACTGTTGATGGCGCGTCGCCAAGCGCTCGCGTCACGCGGTGCATCGACGATCGCACTCGGCTTCATCGAGATGACCCTCGTGAAAGCCGCGACGTGGATCGGCGACTGGGCCGCGGCCGACGATCTCCGGCCCCTCATGGAGGAATACTCGGCAACCGGCGTGGGCGTCGGCGAGCAATGGACGCTCGAGGAGGTGGTCATCGCCGATCTGATGCGGGAGCGGGACGCGACCGCTTCGATCACGCGGCTCGCCGAGTTGAGCGTCCAGATCCAAAGCCCTCTGTACATCGGTCTGGCGTCGTTCCTCGACGCGATCGCATCACTCCAGGCCGGCGATCCCGCCCGAGGTGCCGACACGGCCCGACGTGCGCTCGAGGAATGGCGCGGTCACGGGTACCACTTCTACGAGATGGCAGCCCTCGACGTCCTCGGTTGGGCGGCGGCTGCGGGCGGCGACGCATCGACCGCCGGCCGCCTGCACGCGCTCACCAAGCGAGCCCGTGCCGGGCGCGGATGGGCGATGTCCCTGGCCGAGCAAACCTGGCACGAGGCCGCGGCGCTCCACGCGTCCGACGGTGCCACCTTCGCCGAGGGCGAAGCCAGCGCCGAGGGTCTCGAGATCGACGAGGCGATCGCGATGATGCTCCGCTCACGTGGCGTCCGCCTTCGCCCGGCATCCGGATGGCCGAGCCTCACGCCGACCGAACTGGAGGTGGTCAAGCTCGTCGGGGATGGCCTCTCGAACCCGGAGATCGCCGAACGCCTCTTCATGGGCCGCAGCACGGTGAAGACGCACCTCAACCACGTGTTCACGAAGCTGGACGTGTCGACCCGCGCCGAACTCGCAGCCGCCTACGTACGCGACCGGGAGTAAACGCCCCGCCTCGATCAGGCTTCTACGGCGACCGCGACCAGGACCCTGGTACCAAGCACCGCTCGCACCGGCGCCGACACGGCCCTGGTGCCTGCCGGCGTGGTCAGCTCGACGATGACGTGAGCCCGCTCGTGATCCCACTCATCAGCTCGATGACGTCACGCCGGGACATCCGTCGAAACGCAGCTTCCGCGGCGCGGTTCGCCGCGCCCGCCGCGGCCGACGGCGTAGTGCCGAGCAGGGCCAAGGCGTCGCGGGCAACGTCGGCAGGCTCCATCACCCCGTCGAGAGCAGCATCGGCCGGTTGACTCGACTGCCAACCCGGGGTGCGGGTCGACCCGGGCCGGATAGCGATCACATCGACGCCATGCGCGCGCAGCTCGTACCAGAGGCCTTCGGCGAGCACCAGATCGAACGCCTTCGTCGCGGAGTAGAGCGCGACCTGCGCGGTCCCCGCCTCCGCCGCGATCGACGACATGACGATGATCCCGCCGCGACCTCGATCACGCATCATGCGCCCGTATTCATGCGCGAGAACGACGGGCGCGCAGCAGTTGATGTGAATCGCCGCAAGCAGCGCATCGACATCGGTGTCGAGGAACGGGCCGACCGGCGACCACGCCGCATTCGCGACCAACAGGCCGATCTCCCGTCCCGCCGTTGCGGCTCGGGTCGTTGCGAGCAGCGTCGCCGCCGGCTGGGCCAGGTCGACGACCGCGGTGTCGACCCGGATGCCCGGCACGAGCGACGCCAACTCGACCACGAGGGCTTCGAGCGCCGCGCCATCTCGATCGAGCACCACGAGGTCCAGCCCGATGGCCGCGAGTTGTCGGCAGTATTCGAGGCCGATGCCGTTGGCACCGCCCGTCACGAGGGCGCACGGGCCGTAGTCGCTCGCAAACGTGGTCGGGTCGACGGGGGCGAGATCGGCGGAGTCGGAAGTCATGCATCGAACGGTACGCCGCGCCCGAGTGCGGCGTCGCTCGTCGGGCATTTGGTCGGGATCCCGTGGTAGAGAGCAGCCCGTGACGACCTCAGCGACACTCGACGAACAACTCGCGGCGCTCGTCGGCCAACCCGTCGGCACGGGCCCGACCGTGCCGCCCGATCCGGTGAACCAACCGATGATCCGGCATTGGGCCGCCGCCTTCGAGGACATGAACCCCGTCTACACCGACCCGGAGGCCGCCGCCGCGTCACGCTTCGGCGAGATCATCGCCCCGCCACTCATGCTCCAGACCTGGACCATGGCCACACCGAAGGTCACCGGCATTCGCGAACGAGGCGGGTCGCCCATCGACGGGGACGACGTCGCGGCGCTCAGCCTCCTCGACGACGCGGGCTTCGTCGGCACCCTCGCCACCAACTCCGAGTTCGAGATCATCCGACCGCTCCACCTCGGTGATCGCGTCTCGGCCACCACGGTGGTGGAGTCGATCTCGGAGGAGAAGCAGACTCGGCTCGGGCCCGGTCGCTTCCTCACATGGGTGACCACCTACGTCGACGACGCGGGTGAGGTCGTCGGCATTCAGCGCTTCCGGATTCTGAAGTTCAAGCCGGAGCGTGGCTCGTGAACACCCGCGAGCGGCTCGCGCCGTCGACAACGCCGGACACGCAATTCTTCTGGGACGGCCTGAAGAAACACCGACTGCTCATCCAGCGCTGCACCGAGTGTGGGGAACTGCGGCACCCGCCTCGCCCCATGTGCCCACACTGCAACTCGCTGGCCTGGGACCCGATCGAGGCTTCGGGCCACGGCACCGTGTTCAGTTTCGTGATGCCTCGTCATCCGCAGTATCCGTGGTTCGAGGAGGACTACATCGTGGCGCTCGTCGAACTCGACGAAGGGGTGCGGCTGGTCACCAACCTCGTGGGTACGACACCGGACGCGGTGTCGATCGGCCTGCCGGTGCGGGTGCGGTACGAGGAGTTCGATGGTGGGCTCGTGCTCCCCCTCTTCACTCCGGTGGTCGAGCCGTGAGCGCCGTGACGATGAGCCGCGACTGGCACACGATTCAGATCGGCGATGAACTCACGCCACTGGTGATCAACGTGACCGCAACCGTCATCGTCGCCGGCGCAATCGCGACCCGCGACTACATGCCGGTGCATCACGATCGCGACTACGCGAACGCGCAGGGTGCACCCGACATCTTCATGAACATCCTGTCGGACACCGGGTACTGCAATCGGTTCCTCACCGACTGGGCCGGACCCGACGCGTTCGTCACGCGCCTGGCGATTCGCCTCGGCGTGCCGGTCTTCCCTGGCCGCACCCTCACGTACACGGGCACCGTCACCGGCCTGTCCCGCACCGAGACCGAGGGACTCGTCGAGATCAGGTTCACGGCGGTCGACGACCTGGGCGAACACGTCACGGGCACTGCGACCATGACCCTGCCGCTGGAACCAACGTCATGAGCGCGTGGTTGAAGGACCGCGCCGCGATCGTCGGCATCGGTCAGACCGAGTTCTCCAAGGAATCGGGCCGCACCGAACTGCAGCTCGCGTGCGAGTCGGTGAAGGCCGCGCTCGACGATGCCGGCCTCACTCCCGCCGACGTCGACGGGCTCGTCACGTTCACGCTGGATACCAGCGAGGAGACCGAGGTCGCCCGCAACCTGGGGATCCCGCGTCTTTCCATGTTCAGCCGGATCCCCTACGGCGGCGGCGCGGCGGCCGGCACGGTGATGCACGCGGCGATGGCCGTCGCCACCGGAGTCGCCGACGTCGTGGTCTGCTACCGCGCCTTCAACGAACGGTCGGGCATGCGTTTCGGCAACATCGGCGGCGCGCTCACCACCATGCCGTTGTGGCTCTCCTGGTACGCGCCGTTCGGCCTCCTCACGCCCGCATCCTGGGTTGCGCTCCACGCCCAGCGGTACATGCATGCCTTCGGCGTCACCAACGAGGACTTCGGCCGGATCGCGGTCGTCGATCGGTTCCACGCGGCCACCAACCCCGACGCGTGGTTCTACGAAAAGCCGATCACCATCGAGGATCACCAGGCGTCGCGTTGGATCATCGAGCCGGTGCTGCGGTTGCTCGACTGCTGCCAGGAGAGCGACGGTGGCGTCGCGATCGTGGTCACGTCGGCCGAACGGGCGCGCGACCTGCGGCACCGTCCTGCGCTCATCACCGCAGCTGCGCAAGGCGCGACCTTCGACGGCGAGATGATGACGAGCTACTACCGCGACGATCTCACGGGCCTCCCGGAGATGGGCGTGGTCGCGAATCGGTTGTGGGAAGCGTCCGGACTGAGCCCCGCCGACATGTCGACCGCATTCCTCTACGACCATTTCACGCCGTTCGTGCTCATGCAGCTCGAGGAACTCGGCTTCTGTGGCCGGGGCGAGGCGAAAGACTTTGCCACCGTGGAGCGCCTCTCACTCGGTGGCGAGTTCCCGATCAACACCAGCGGCGGTCTGCTCGGCGAGGCCTACATCCACGGCATGAACGGCATCACCGAGGCGGTCCGCCAGATCCGGGGCACGTCGTGCAATCAGGTCGAGACGGTCGAACACGTCCTCGTCACCGCCGGCACCGGGGTGCCGACCAGTGGGCTCATTCTCGGCACACCATGATGGCGTTGGGTGACCGAATCAGTACAACGTGGCGCAGCTGCTCATCCGGATTTCGCCACTCGTGCACTTATCGGCACCGGCGCCGCCCCGGATGGAGTCGTCTCCGAGCCCGCCGTCGATCGTGTCGAGCCCTCCGTCACCATTGAGGTCGTCGCTGCCCGCGCCGCCGTCGATGAGATCGTTACCGTACCCGCCGTAGACGAGATCATTGCCGTCGCCGCCGCAGATGATGTCGCCCTTGCCGAGCCCCGAGATCGTGTCGTTCCCGCTGAGCCCGTGAATCACGTCGATACCGGCGGTGCCGGTCAGCACATCGTTTTCACCCGTCCCGAGCATCGTCGGCGTACGTCCGAGGCACTGCGGAACCGCCACGACGTACCCACACGGCTGTGAGGTGCCGTTGCCCGCCCGGTCGAAACCGGTCACGAATGCCGATCGCAACCCGGGCACCGCCGTACTGACGCTCGCCGACACGGACGCCGCCGCGGGACCCGACAATCCATCGGCGACGGTGGCGCTCACGGTGGCTCCCGCCTCTCCGAGGGTGTACGTGGGCGCTGCATTGCAGGTCACCGAGGGGGCAGTGGCGTCACGCTTGACTGTGACCGAACCCACACCCGGACCACCGAACCCGGCCGACGTGGCTGAGCAGGTCTGGCTGAAGACGGCACTGTCCGACGCCAGCGAAACAGGATCACACCCCGTGGTGGACACGATCGGAGACTCCGCATCGGTCACCGCCCACGTGATGTCGACGTTGGACCGGTACCAACCGTTGCTTCCCAACGTGCCGTTGACCGTCGGCGTGACCACCGGCGGTGTGTAGTCCAGGCCTGCGGTCCGAAACAGGAACACACCGCGAAGCGAGTCCGCCGTGTCGCTGGAGGTGCCGAAACCGATGCTGCCACTCGACGTGGTCCCGGTCAGTGCCGTCGAGTATCCGGCCCCCGCGCCGATGGGCAACCCCGACAGCGGATCGGTCGACGCGGTCCAGCCGCCGGTCCATTCGCTGTAGAAATACGTGAGCGACGTAAACGTGGTCCAGCGCATCACGCCGAGAAAGCCGACAGCACCCCAGAATCCGTCGATGCCACTGACCACGTCGGCGGTGGCCAGACCCGGCGCGTAATCATCCATGAGGTCGCGCACCTGCGGCACCGTGGCCCAGGTCCATCCGGTGAGATTCCGGCCGCCGACACTTCCCGAACACGCGGTGACGCCGTCGGTCGGACAGACCGACGCGATCTGCGACCACGACAATCCCGTGGTCGTGTAGAGCTCGCGCCACTCCCGACCGTTCTCGACCGGTGCCGCGCCCGCGGTCGGGGTGCCGACCACCACGACCGATCCCATGATGGCAACAGCTGCAATGACCGCGCGCGTTCGGAACATTCGGACCCCCAGAACGGAACGGGTGACTGACGTGACCACCCTCATCTCAGTATCGGCAGGCATAGGTCGCACGACCATTGGACATTGGTCGTAGTACCCCCACGGTGAGTCACTGAACGTGGCGGTCGCGCGCCCAGAGTGCCGCCTGGGTCCGATCTTGCACGCCGAGCGCTTGAAAGATCGACGTCAGGTGGGCTTTGACCGTGCGTTCGCGAATCCCGAGACGACCCGCGATCTGCTTGTTGGCGAGACCCTGCGCGACGAGATTCAGGACCTCGGACTCCCGCGCGGTCAGGTGTGGCATTCGGTCCAGGGCACGATCGGCGTCGACCAATGCTCGTCCGGCGACCGGATCAAGGGGCACATCGCCGGCGTGTGCCGATCGGATCGCGGCCACCAAGTCTTCCGGTGACGCATGTTTCAACAAGAACCCACTCGCGCCTGCCCGTATCGCGGCGAGCACCGTGTTGTGCTCGGCGAAGGCAGTGAGCACGATGACCCGAACGCGCAGATCGATCTCCTCGGCCCTTCGGAGAATCTGCCGGGTGGCCTCGGTCCCACTCATACCGGGCATCGAGAGATCCATCAACACGATGTCCGGTCGATGCTCCGACAGGAGCCCGACCGCGTCCTCACCGTTCGCCGCGCTCGCGACGAGGTCGAGATCTTCGACGTTGGCCAACACCTGCTCGAGCCCGCGGCGGACGACCTCGTGGTCATCGACGACCACGACGCGCACCGATGGCATCACGAGCGCGGAACCTCGACCTCGACCGTGGTTCCCGCGCCCGGCGCGGAAGCGAACGAGAACGAGCCACCCGCCTCGGCGACCAGATCCCGTACGCCACGGAGTCCGAAGTGTCCATCCGACGGCAGGTTCGACATCGACGGCGGATCACACCCGACGCCATCGTCCACGATGGTCAGGACCAGTCGACTCGGCGAACCGACCAGCGACACCCGCGCGTTCGTCGCGCGGGCGTGCGCGGTGATATTCCGGACCGTCTCCTGCGCGACCCGAAAGATGAGAGCACTTACGGTCGGCGACGGCGGTCGATCGAGTCCATCGATCACCAAGGTGGCATCCACGCCGCTGGTTCGCAACCGGGCGACCAGATCGTCGAGTGCCGCGGCCAAGCCCTCTTCGAAGAGGTTCGGCGGGTAGATCTCCACGAGGAGCGACCGCAGCGCCTGCACACTGTCGCGGACGTCGTGCTCGCTCATCGACAGGTGCGCCGCAACGTCGGGATCGAGGTCACGGCGCCGGGCGAGCCCACCGAGCGTGTACGCCGTCCCAACGAGACCCTGGACCACGCCGTCGTGAAGATCGGCCGCGATGCGCCGGCGCTCGGTCGTCGACGCGTCGAGCGCTTGGCCTAGCACCCGCGCCCGATCACGCTCACGGCGTTGCAGCCGCCGCGCCAAGGAGTACGCGAGCGGGATCTGAACCAACTGCAACAGGACGAGCGCACCGATGGTCCACGGCGCAGAGTTCCTCCACCACCGATCCCCGGCTGCCGTCACTGCCGAATAGCGGAAATACGCTTCGAACAGCAGCTTGGTCCCGCCCGCCGATCGGAGGGGTGCGTACACCTCGAGGAGGCGCGTGTCGGGACGCTCGAACCGATTCTCGGGTTCGGAAAGATCGCTGACCCCTGCGACGGCCCGTCGGCCCGACCGGAGCGTGTCCAACTCCTCGGATTCGAGGGGAAACCGCCGGCCGACCAGCCGGGACTCGTCCGAGTACAGGATGGTGCCGTCGCGCCGCCAGATCTTCACCCGGATGAGGGACCGATCGAGGACGCGCCGCTTGACTGCGGCGTCGAGCCGCCGGCCCGCCGCACCGTCACCGTCGAGCACGGATTGGGTCACGTAGGGCGCGATGGCCTGCGCGCGGAGGAGCGTCACCGCCCGGGCGTCGTCGATGGCCGACCGTTCGCCGATCCGTCGACTCGCGAACTGGGTTACCACCGCGACGACGACCAGCGCGACGAGGCCCGCCGCCGCGAATTGCGCGACCGCGCGCAGGACGATTCGCTCGCCACCTGGAAGCTCAGAGGCTTCGGTGGGCACGAAACAACCGGTTGAGTCCGACCTGGCCACGACGGGAACGGCACCACCAGACGGGGTCATCGAGTCCGCCGAGGAGCATGCCCGCACCCTAGAGGCCCCAGGCCGACGGCCACTACCGCGTAGGTTCCGGTCGTGCGGATTCTCTATGTCGACATCGACACTCTTCGACCCGATCACCTCGGTGCGTACGGCTACCACCGAGACACCAGCCCCAACATCGACGCGGTCGCGGCCGACGGCATGCGCTTCGAGAACGTGTACGCCTCGGACGTTCCGTGTCTGCCGAGTCGTACCGCGCTGAGCACCGGTCGTTTCGGGATCCACACCGGTGTCGTCAACCACGGCGGCACGGGCGCCGACCTCGACCTCGCGCCGGAGGGATCGAAGCGTCAGCTCATGTCACGCCTCGCCCTGAACTCGTGGGCGACCCGGTTCTTCATCGCGGGCTACCGCACTGCGTCGTTCTCCAGCTTCCCGTTTCGCCACTCCGCGGTCTGGTGGACGATGGGGTTCCAGGAGATGGTGAACGCCGCGCACAACATGGGCATCGAACAGGCCCACGAAGTCGTGCCCGAGGTACTCGGCTGGATGGACCGTCACGGTCGCGACGACGACTGGTTCTGTCACGTTCATCTCTGGGATCCCCACACGCCGTACAACACACCGGATGCTTACGGAAACCCGTTCGCAAGCGATCCGATCCCCGCCTGGTACACGGAGGAGGTCCGGGCCCGGCACTGGGAACTCCCCGGCCCGCACTCGGCCCAGGAACCTTGGGGGTTTCGCCCCGACGAGTGGGGTCCGCCACCACCGCGCCACCCGTGGAATCTCACCGATCTCGACGCGGTGAAGATGATGTTCGACGGGTACGACGTGGGGGTGCGCTACGCCGACGACCACGTCGGCATACTCCTGAACCGACTCGCCGATCTCGGCGTGCTCGACGACACATTGGTGATGATCGGATCCGATCATGGCGAGGGTTTCGGTGAACTCGGTGTGTATGCCGACCACCAAGCCGCCGACGAGGCGACCGCGCACATCCCGATGATCCTGCGCGGTCCGGGGATCGACCCCGGCGTGGACAGTGCCCTGCGCTACCACCTCGACGTCGGCGCGACGCTCGTGGATCTGGCAGGAGTGCGACCGCCGCGACCCGGCGTGTGGGACGGCATCTCGTTCGCCGACGGGATTGGTACGGGGAGTGCGAACGGTCGAGAATTCCTGGTCGTGTCCCAAGGCGCGTGGTCGTGCCAACGCGGCGTGCGCTTTGGCGACCACCTCTACCTGCGCACGACCCACGACGGCTATCACTGGTGGCCCGACGAGATGCTCTTCGACGTTGTGCGCGACCCGCACGAACAGCACGACCTCATGAGCACCGAGCCCGCGGTCGCAACCCGGGGCGCCGAACTCCTCGACGGTTGGATCACCGAACAGCTGGCCGACTCGCCCCACGGGATCGATCCGCTCGCCGTCGTGGTCGACGAGGGCGGGCCATATCACGCCCGCGGCCACCTCGGCCCCTATCTCGAACGGCTCCGCGCCACGGGCCGGGGCGGCTGGGCCGACGACCTCATCCGTCGATACCCCGCCGCCGCATCGAGCGCCTGACGCGACGACCTCAGCGTTGGTGCCACGAGCACGAATACGTCGTGCGACCGCCGACCGTCCTGCGCAACATCGGCGCGCCGTCACGCGGGCAGTTCGAGCCTGGTGTCCGCGCCTCCATGTGATCACCAGTGTGCGAACCACCCCTCCGGCCCAAGGTCCGAACCGTCACGCTGATGGCTCGCGCCACTGCGCGCACCTCGTCGTCGCACAGTGAGTTCGCCGGACGTGCGGGGTCGACGCCGGCCCGGAACAACACCTCGTCGGTCAACAGGTTGCCGAGCCCGGCGATCCGCGACTGGTCCATCAGCACCGCCTTGACCGGCGCATGGCTCCGGCCCAAGAGACTGCGAACGAGCGGGAGCTTCACCGTCGACGCGTCGGGCCCGAGCCGATCCTCGTCGGGGTCGAGCTCGACGGCACCCAGGCGACGCGGGTCGCGGAGATACAGCGTGCCTCCGTCCACGAACGACAGACCGAACCGGCGCCACGTCGGGTTGTCGCCGTTCGCGGCGTACAGCAACGGGTCGCCGGCGGCTTCGCCGTCCACCAGAATCCGGCCGCTCATTCCGAGATGCAGTCCGAGAACGGGACCTTCCGTGTCGACCAGCAACAGCTTCCCGCGCCGACGCGCCTCGGTCATCCGCAATCCCGGCAGCACCGACCGGGCGATGCGCGGCGTCAGACCTCGCTTCAGGAACCATGTATCCGGCGCATGAACCTTGGCGATCTCCCGATCGAGCGCCCGCGCCGCGATGAGCTCACGCGCCGTCTCGGCCTCCAACATTTCCGGCATCCTCGGAGTCTTGCCGACTCCCGGCTCAAGCCCGAATCACAGCACGCCGATGCTCAACCCATGAAGCTTCCCCACATCAAACACGAGGTCGACCGGCTGCGCGCCGACGCCGCCGACGTTCTCGAGCCCGGCGAGGATTTCGTCGCCGCGGTTCCGATCGAACGCATCGGACGTCTGGCACTGATGGACGCTGGCATGGTCGGCGGTTTGGTCGGCCAAGGCATCTCGAAGTACGAGGAGAAGCGGGACGCATCCCATTTGGTCGACCTCCCGCTCGCCGAGATCTCCTTCGGAATGTGCGGAGTCATCGTGGCGGCAACCGATCGTCGGATCCTCGCCTTCGCACGGGGCGCAACCGGCAAGGCCGGTGACCTTCTGGGGGCGTGGCCGCTCGAAGGGACGACCGTCGAGTCTTCGGTGCACTTCGCGGGCCAGGGCGCTCGAGTCCGATCTCTGCGCTTCGTGCTCCCCGACCACACGCTGCTCGCGGGCGAATGTGACGCCATTGCCCACCACAAATCCGCGCAGCAACTCGAAGACGCCCCCCACCACGCGGCCTGATCACTCCCACCAAACCAACTTGCGTCAATAACCCCCTCGATCGCGGGGGTTATTGACGCAAGTTCGCACTGGGGGTCCAGTTCCAGCGTCGGATGACGCGGTAGTCGTGTTCGTGACCGAGGATCGAGATCGAGCCGGAGTCGAGGGCCCAGAACTGCCCGTGTGCGACGGGGAGACCCAGCGCAACCGCGGTGAGGATCCGCAGCACGTGGGCATGGGCAAAGAGCACGACCCTCCCCTCGACGGTGGCGCATCGTGCCAACACCTTGGCGGCGCGAGCACCGACCGCATCGATCGGCTCCCCGTCGGGAATCGGGTCGGTCCACACACTCCAGTTCGGGATCTCCTCGCGAATGGCCGCGGTTGTGCGCCCTTCGTAGACGCCGTAGTCCCACTCGCGCAGATCGTCGAGGACGACCGCCTCCGCGAAGCCCCCGATCCGGGCGGTCTCACGCGCCCGCCGCAATGGGCTGACGAAGGCGGCGCCGAACACCATCGAGTTCAACGGTCGGACCAGCGCCGCAGCTTCGCGACGGCCGGCGTCGGTGAGCGCGATGTCGGTACGCCCCGTATGGCGCCCCGACGCGGTCCATTCGGTCGCACCGTGCCGGACGAGCCAGAGCTCGGGCAGTTCACTCACGACCGGGTGCGATGCTCCACACCGTCGGGGCTGGCGACGATGAGATCGGTCGCGAGCCCGAGGAACAGTCCGTGCTCGACAATGCCCGCGCGCCGGCTGAGCAACCCGGCGAGTCTCGCGGGGTCGGAGATCGGCGGGAACGCACAGTCCAGGATCCAGTTCCCTTCGTCGGTCACGTACTCCTGACCGCCGCCCGCACGCCGCACCGCGACGCCCGCGCCCATGTCGTCCAGGTAATCCGACTCCGGACGCCACCCGAAGACGGCGACCTCGACGGGGAGGGCCACGCGCCCACCGAGCTGGGAAGTGAGCTTCGACTGATCGACGACGATCACTTCACGAGCGCTCGCCTGGGCGACCATCTTCTCCCGCCACAGCGCTCCGCCACCGCCCTTGATCAGGTTGAAATCGTCATCGACTTCGTCGGCCCCGTCGATCGTGAGATCGATGTCGGGATGCTCGGCCAAGGTGGTCAGCGGGATACCTGCGGCGCGGGCTTCGGCATCGCTCGCGACCGACGTCGGAATCCCCAGCACCTGGGCGAGTTGTCCGTCGGCGATGCGGGCGCCGATCGCCCGGATCGCGTGCACCGCGGTACTGCCCGTACCCAGGCCGACGACCATGCCGGACTCGACCCACGATGCCGCGAGTTCGCCCGCGGCCTGCTTCTGCTCGTCTTGGTTCATCACCGAGTCTGGCCTCCTGGCGGCGTGACCACCGGATCGTGCCAACCGCCATCTCGCGTGATCAGTCGGTCAGCTTCAGTCGGACCCCAGGTGCCCGGCGCGTAGGGGATCACTGGTGAGTGCCTGGACAGGACCCGATCCACGACGCGCCAGGCTTGCTCGACCCCGTCTTCGCGAGCGAACAACAACCCTTCACCCCGGATCGCGTCCCCGATGAGTCGCTCGTAGGGCGACATCTCGTCGGGGAAGTTGTTGCACAACGCCAGTTCCCGCGACTCACCGACCATGGCCTCGCCCGGAAGCTTGGCCCGGGCACCGATCGCGATGATGATCTCGGGTGCGAAACGGAACCGTACGTAGTTGCCGTGGCCTTCGGCGAGGTCGCTGTCGGTGAAGACCTGCTGGGGCGGGCCGAGGAGTTCGACGTGCACCTCGGTGCACTTGACCGGCAGCTCCTTACCGGCCCGGATGTACCACGGCACCCCGGCCCATCGCCACGAGTCGATGAACATCTTGCAGGCGGCGTAGGTCTCGACGTCAGAATTCGACGCCACGCCAGGTTCGGCGCGGTACCCGATGAACTGACCGCGCACGAGATCTCGTGGCGCCATCGTCTCGACCGCCGCGAATACGCGCTCCTTCGCGTCACGAAGGGCAAAGTCGCCCATTCCGAGCGGCGGCTCCATGGCGAGCAAGGCCATGATCTGGAACAGATGGTTCTGCACGACGTCGCGAAGTGCGCCGACCTCCTCGTAGAACGCACCCCGACCCTGGACGCCGAAGTCTTCGGCCATCGTGATCTGCACACTTGCGATGTAGTTCCGATTCCAGATCGGTTCGAGAAACGAATTCGCGAACCGGAAGTACAGCAGGTTCTGCACCTCCTCCTTTCCGAGGAAATGATCGATCCGAAAGACGCGCTCCTCGGGGAACACCGAGTGGACGATGGCATCGAGATCGCGAGCGGAGCCGAGATCGCGGCCGAACGGCTTCTCCACGATGAGCCGGGAATTGTCGGCCGCGCCCGAGGACCCGAGAGCCTCGACGACCGGCCCGAACATGCTCGGCGGAATGGCGAGATAGTGGGCCGGCGCTCGGGCTCCGACCTTGTCGAGCTCGGACTTCAACGCCGTGAAAGTGGCGGGATCGGCGTACTCGCCGTGGACGTAGTGCATCGACGCCATGAGGTGATCAAGCGCCTTGGCGTCGACCTCCGCGACGTGATCGTCGATGCTCGCCCGAATCCGCTCATCGAACGCCTCGAGCTTGAGCGCGTCGCGAGCGACACCAATCACGGGAACGTTGAGATGACCGCGACGCGCCATCCCGTACAACGCCGGGATCGTCATCTTGAAGCCGAGGTCACCGGTCGCTCCGAACCAGCAAAGCGCGTCGGCGTTACCGATACCGCGGTCAGGACTTTTCGGCATGGCCACCAAACTCCTTCCGCATCGCCGACAGGATCCGGTTCGCGAACTCCGATTCCGCGCGCGACTCGAAGCGGTCGAACAGCGCCGCCGAGAGCACATGGATCGGTACGCCTTCGTCGATGGCCGCCAACGCGGTCCAACGTCCCTCACCCGAATCCGAGACTCGGCCCTCGAATTCCGCCAAGGTCGGCGATTCCGAGAACGCGTGCGCCGCGAGATCGAGGAGCCAAGAGGCGACGACACTCCCCCGCCGCCACACCTCGGTCACCCCGGGGATGTCGATGTCGTACTGGTAGTACTGCGGGTCGCGCAGCGGAGTCGTCTCCGCGTCGTGGTCACGATCCTTCGTTCCGACGTCGGCATGGTGCAACACATTGAGGCCCTCGGCGTAGGCCGCCATGATCCCGTACTCGATCCCGTTGTGCACCATCTTCACGAAATGGCCGGCGCCCGCCGGGCCGCAGTGGAGGTAGCCGTTCTCCGCAGCTGAGGGCTCCCCCGACTTGCCCGGAGTGCGCGACGCGGCGTCCACACCTGGCGCAATCGTTCGCAGGATCGGATCGAGGTGCTCGACCGTCGTGCGCTCGCCCCCCACCATCAGACAGAAGCCTCGCTCCAGCCCGAACACCCCGCCGCTCGTCCCGATGTCGACGTAGTGGATCCCCGCCGGCGCGAGCGCGACCGCCCGGTCGACGTCGTCCCGGTAGTACGAGTTCCCACCGTCGATGATGACGTCGTCGCGGCTCATCAGCGCGGCGAGGTCGGTCACGGTCTGGCCGGCATACGCAGCCGGCACCATGATCCAGGCCGCTCGGGGCGGGGTCAGGAGTTGCACGAACTCCTCGAGACTCGCCGCGCCGGTCGCGCCCTCGGAGACCAGTTGGGCCACTGAGTCCGCGTTCACGTCGAAGACCACGCAGTCGTGACCATCGCGCATGAGTCGGCGAACGAGGTTCGCACCCATCCGGCCGAGTCCGACCATTCCGAGTTGCATGAGACTCCTCAGCGAGCGCGCAGCTCGCGGTAGCGACGGATCAGAGCGTTCGTCGACGAATCGTGCGTCAGGTTCGCATCGGTGTCGAGCTCGGGGACGATGCGTTGGGCAAGCTGTTTGCCCAACTCGACCCCCCACTGGTCGAACGAGTTGATGTCCCAGATCGCACCCTGGGTGAAGACCTTGTGCTCGTACAGCGCGATCAGCTGACCCAGGGTCGACGGGGTGAGTTCGGGCATCAGGATCATCGATGAAGGGTGGTTGCCGGCGAACACGCGATGCGGCGCCTGCGCCGGCACGACTCCTTCGGCCGCGACCTCGGCCGCGGTCTTGCCGAACGCGAGTGCTTCGGGCTGGGCGAACAGGTTCGCCGCCAAGAGATCCTGATGATCGCCGAGCGGTTCGGCCGCGCGCGCAACCCCGATGAAGTCGGCCGGGATCAGCTTCGTGCCCTGATGGATCAGCTGGTAGTACGCGTGCTGGCCGTTGGTACCCGCTTGACCCCACACGATCGGGCCGGTCGACATGCCCACGGGCTCGCCCTGGCGAGTCACCGACTTGCCGTTGCTCTCCATGTCGAGCTGTTGGAGATACGCCGGCAGGTGCGCGAGGTACTGGCTGTAGGGAAGCACCGCGAGCGTCTCCGCACCGAAGCAGTTGCCGTACCACACGCCGATCAACCCCATCAGCATGGGCAGGTTCGACTCGATCGGTGCGGTCCGGAAGTGCTCGTCCATGAGATGGAACCCGGCCAGCAGGTCGGTGAAGTGATCCGGTCCGATCGCCACCATGAGCGAGAGTCCGATCGCCGAATCGAACGAGTACCGACCGCCGACCCAATCCCAGAAGCCGAACATGTTCGCCGGATCGATTCCGAAAGCCGCGACCGCGTCGGCGTTCGTCGACACGGCGACGAAGTGTTTGGCGACAGCCGCCTCCTCGCCCAGAGCAGCGAGGGACCATGCCCGGGCCGACTGTGCGTTCGTCATCGTCTCGAGCGTGGTGAACGTCTTGGACGCGACGATGAACAACGTCGTTTCGGGATCCAGATCGTGGGTGGCCTCGAGGAAGTCGGATCCGTCGACGTTGGAGACGAATCGATAGGTCATCGAGCGGTCGGAGAAGGCGGCCAATGCGGTAGTGGCCATGCGCGGTCCGAGGTCGCTCCCGCCGATACCGATGTTCACGATGGCTTCGATCTTCCGGCCGGTGTGGCCGGTCCAATCGCCCGAACGCACGCGGATCGAGAAGTCGGCCATACGGTCGAGGACCTCGTGCACCTCGGCGACGACGTCGACCCCGTCGACCACCAGTGCGGTGCCGCGCGGCTCGCGCAGCGCGACGTGTAACACCGACCGATCCTCGGTGATATTGATGCGATCGCCTCGGAACATGGCGTCCCGGAGGGTCTCGACTCCGGCCCGCCGGGCTACCTGGGCGAGGAGTGCGATCGTGTCGCCGGTGAGACGGTGCTTCGAGAAATCGAGATACAGATCACCGGCCTGGGCCACGAGCGTGGTGCCCCGGTCGGGATCGGCGGCGAACAAGTCCCGGAGATGGGTGTCGGCGATGCTGCGGTGGTGAGCGGCGAGGTCCTGCCACTCCACCGAATCGAGGATCGTCGCCATCGGGCGATTCTGGCACGCGCTTCGGCCCCGAACGGGTTACCCCACGTCGATGAGACCGCCGAGACCAATGGAGTCGAGCAGGTCCGTTAGGCGCGCGGTCAACCACGAGAATTGGTCGAGCAGGAGCAGGAGTCCGAATCCGAACAACAGCGCGGCGGAGAAGAGGGTGATCGCGCGACTGTGCCGATGCAGGAACCGCAACGCGGGGTTCGACGCGCCGAGGACGAGGCCGAGGACGAGGAACGAGACGCCCATCCCCACGGAGTAGGCCACGAGGAGTCCGACCGCGCGCGCCGACGTTTGGGTGGCCGCCACACCGAACACCGCGGCGAGCACGGGCCCGAGGCACGGCGACCAGCCGAAGCCGAACGCCGCCCCGACCACGAAGGCCGTCGCCCACCCGAACTGGCGGCCGACGTGTAACCGCTTCTCCGGATAGAGGCGCGGCGCTCGCAGCACCTGCGAACCGGCCAGGTAGAGGGCCATCGCCATGATGACCCCGCCCGATACCCGAGTGAGCGTGGTCTGGTTGTCGAAGGCCGCTTGTCCGATGCTGCTCGCCGCGAGTCCGAGAATCGTGAACACCGATCCAAACCCGAGCGTGAACAGCCCGGTGGTCCAGGCGACCCGACCGAGGTCCGCCCGATCACCGGCTTTGAGATCGGCGATCGAGACGCCACTCACCACGCTGAGATAGCCGGGAACCATCGGCAACACGCAGGGCGAGAGGATCGAGATCATCCCGCCGCCGAAGGCCACGAGCAACCCCACATTTTGGGTCGTGACGGCGAACACCACATCACCGACGATAGGGCGCGGTGACCTCCGGAGCCGCCTCGGTCACCAATGATCAAGCCGATCGTGTGTGGAGGGGTCGTACAAACATACGACGTCGGTCAGGTAGCCGAGACGGATCGCAGCATCGAGCATGGCCCCACCGCTCCCGCCCTCGGGCAGATGGGACGTGATGACGACGTAAGGACTGACGGGTTCGACCGCCTGGATGAGGGCGCCGTTGGCGATTGCCTTCTTCAAAGTGTCCGTGCGGCGCAGGCCGGGCCGGCGGCCCTGAACGCTTCCCTTGTACTCGAACCAGACCACCGAACCCCCGGGACTCGTCCCGACGGCATCGATTTCGACGCCGACCTCGCGGAGTCGCAGCGGGTCGCCCACGGTCCAGCCGCGCCCGCGCAAGAAGGCGGCGCATTGCTCGGCGAAACGCCGGCCCTGTTCGCCCGCTGACGCCTGGAAGTCACTCACCGTCACCGTCCCGAAAGACCCTCGTCATCCGCACCTCGAGCGACGTGAACTCGGAGTCGAGGCGAGCGTCGGTCCAGACGTCTTCGTCCGGGTACCCATCGATCGTCGAGCCCGTCGCGTCCATCCAGGCGACCACGGCGTCCGCCCACCGTTCTTCGAGGAGCGCCGAACGCACCTCCTCGAGCACTCCGCTCGCCCGCAGTTCGCCGGGGTCCGAAGGCGCAACGAGTTTCAGCGCCAGCACGCGTCCGAGCACCGCATCCGACGATGCCAGGAATACCTCAGGTGGATCCCCGCGGTACACGCCAACGGCCAGACGGCCCGGCCAGCGATGCTCCTGTGATTCTTCAGGCACTGGCGACGTCGATATCGGGTCCGCCTACCGCGAGCTGCCGGAGCGTGAGCTGCCCGGCTGGAGACAGCATCTCGAGCACCGCCCGAATCGGCTTGTCGCGACCAGTCACAACATTCAGCGAGGCTGCGCCCGCACTCTTCGGGGTCGGAGCGTGGGTGGTCAACAGCACCAGTGGCGTCTTCGGTTCGGTTTCCTTCAGTATCAATGCCTTCCCGAGCGCCTTCCAGAGCGTGTCGGTTCGCTTCAAGCCCGGTCGGCTACTGGTGAATCCTCCCGAGACATCGAAGAACCAGCGCTTGCCGAGAGCGTCGGTGGCCGCAAAGTTCACTTCCACTCCTGAAGAGAACTTCACATCGGACTCGATGTCCACGAACCCACACCCCGTCAGCACCTGCTCGGCGATCTCTTTCGCAGCGCGACCTTCGCGGCCGGCGCGCGCTTGAAAGTCGTCCGTTTCTCCTTCGGGCATCGGCACCGCCGGCAATACCACAGTGATCGGTTCCTCGTCGTGTTCTTTGAGCTGCACCAGCCGGAGCCGTTCGGCTTCGATCCGCGCCTTCGCCGCATGGACGTAGTCCCGATCGGTGTCGTAGCCCGCGTAATGGCGACCAGTGCGGATCGCGGCGATCGCGGTCGTGCCTGAACCCATGAACGGATCAACGACGAGATCGTTGTAGTACGTGTAGAGGTGGATGAGTCGTTCCGGTAGCTCGACGGGGAACGGGGCGGGGTGACCGACCCTCGTCGCGCTCTCGGGCGGGATCTCCCAGATGTCGGTGGTGGCCTCCATGAACTCGTCCTTGGACAGCGACCACTTGTGAGGAAATCCCTCCTTCTCGCGCTTCGTGGCTGACAAGGCACGATCGAATCGACCCTTGCTCGCGATCACGACGCGCTCGGTCAAGTCTCGGAGCACCGGGTTGCCGGGTCGCTGGAACGAGCCCCATGCACACGAGCCCCCGGCCCCGCGTGCCTTCTGCCAAATCACCTCACCCCGAAGCAGAAGCCCCAGCCCCTGCAAGATGTCGATGACGTCTGACGACAGCGAACGGTATGGCTTCCGTCCGAGGTTGGCGACGTTGACCGCGATGCGGCCACCCGGCTCGAGGACCCGCGCGCATTCGTCGAACACGGCCTCGATCATTTTCAGGTACTCAAGGTAGGTCGCGGGAATCGCCCCTTCACCGAGCGCCTCCTCGTACGCCTTCCCCGCGAAGTACGGCGGCGAGGTCACGACCAACGCAGCGGAATTCGTGGCGATCTTCTCCATATGCGTCGAGTTACCGACGAAGATGTCGTCAATCTCCTTGCGCGGGTCGACGTCGGCCAGGTCGCTCAGGACCGGTGGCGTGAAGCGGTCGTAAAAGCCTGAGGCGTCGTGGCTCTCCCGTCGCGAAACACCAAAGTTCGAGGTTGTGGTTCCGTGCCGACCTTCGTTCACGAGTTTCACCTTTGCCCGACATCGAGCACCTGTCGAATGCGCATCACCTGGAGGATAGACGAACATTCGTTCGCTCGTCCTGATGGGTGTCTACGGTATCGGGCGGTGACGCGTGCGTCGCACGTACAGGCCGACACCAAGGATCGCGACGATCGCGGCGCCGAACGCGATCAACGAGACCGGCCAGTCGGTTCCGTCGTCGACGACGTCGGTTCCGGCCCTCGCGGCTGCGGTGCCTCGTCGGGTGCTCGCGCCTTTGACCTCCGCCGAACGGGCCTTGGTCGTGGTCGGCGGTGTCGATGTCGTTGTGGTTGACGCCGCCTCGAGCAGGGCGGCGATCCGGAGCAGATCGGCCGCGGAAGGCGTCGCACCGGCAGCTGCCGCCGGTCCATTCCCTGGCGCGGCGGACGAGGCACTCGACGGGCTCACCGGGCCACCGGATCCGCCGGTGGGCGGTGCGGTACCCGCCGTGGTCGTCGTCGTGGCCGGATCCACCGGGATCGGAGACCACGCGGGGCCCTGGCCCGTCGAGAACTTCCACCCCTCGACGTCACCGTCGCGCACCTGCACGGAACCCGCGCCGGCTCGGGAGTAGGTGAACGACGAGGTACCGCTCGGCGCGCGGAAATAGGCCCAGTACCGGTTGTCCCCGTCGCTACCGCCAAGACAGTTCGGCCCGGCATCGCGACCGACGCCGAACAAGCGACATACCGCGCCACCCTGCCCCGCGTAGGAATACACGACCGGATTCGCCCCGGCGAGGTCGAGCGCCTGGATTCCCGTGATCGAGTCGGAGCTGAAGGTCACGACCCGCTGATAGGTGGCGGCACCGGTGTCGACGATGACCATCGCCCGATGGGTTCCGGCCGCACCGGCCGCCACCGTCGGGAGTGGCGGAATCGTCGCACTCGCGCTGACCACCACCAGGGTTGATCCGAGCACCGCGCGCCATCGAGCCATCTGAACCTCCGCCGGTCCCTCGCCTCGAGGACCGTTCTGTTTGACCCCATCGGGGGCGGACACACCGGAAAACCGGCGGAACACGGCGGTGGTCCTGGCTCACGCCTTCGAACGGATCTCCCCGTTCTGACGCTCACAGTTGCGGGTCAGCGCCGGTCTCGCACCGGCTTCCTCCACCCTCCGAATCGGCCCGTAGCCGACCCGGAAGAGTCACGCCCACCATCCGGGGTTGGGCATGACCGTGTCCGAGCGGGCACCCTAGGGGAATGCATCGGCCCGCGGCAACGCCGCGACCCTTCCATTCAGTGGCGTGGTTGGTGTGGGCGATCGCGGCCGCGGCATCGGTGCAGCTCGCGCCGAGCCCGGTCTATGTCGCCCTCGTGGTGGGCATCTCCTGGGTGATGGTCGAAGCTCATGCACCCGATGGTCCATACCGTCAGGCCTTCCCTATCCTCGTCGGACTCGGCCTCGTGTTCGGCGTGTTCCGCGTCGCCATCGCGGCACTCACCACCCACAACGGCCTCCACATCCTCTTCACCGTGCCCCAGGCCACGATGCCCGACATCCTCGGAGGGTTCACGGTCGGCGGGAGCGTCGAGAGCGACATCGTGTTGCAAGCCGCGGCGGTGGCGTTCACCGTCATCGGTGTGATGGCGGTCTTCGGTGCGGTCAACACGATCTGGTCCCACTACGAGTTGGTGCAGTCCACCCCCCGATCGTTCTACGAACTCGGAGTGGTCGTGACCGTGGCCCTCGCGTACATCCCGTCCACGATCGAGTCGATGCGCGCCGTGCGCGAGGCTGATCGCGCGAGAACCGGTGGGCACGCCGTCAGGCGCGGACGGATCCTCCGGTCCATCCTGCCGGTCCTCGAACGGGGGATGGAGCGCTCGGTCGCGCTGGCCGAATCGATGGACTCGCGCGGCTTTGGAATTCGCGGGCCCGCGCGCGCCGACGTGGAAGCCGGCTGGTGTGTACTGCTCGCACTCCTCGCGTTCGGCGTCGGTTTTCTCGCACTCATCGGCAACGGTGCGACGACCGCGTTGATCTGCGGGATCATCGGAACTGCGGCCCTGGTCGCGGGAGTATGGCGCAGTTCATTGGGCGTGCAACGACGCACGTATCGGCCGCGCCAACTTCAGGCCGCCGACTGGCTCCTGATGGGCGTGGTCGTCCTCAGCCCGTTGGCACTCGGGGTCTTGACCGCCGCCGACAACCCGACGCTCGCGTGGTACGCGAGTCCGGTGACCTGGCCCCGCTTCGATCCCATGGTCGCAATGGCGCTCGTCCCGCTCCTCGCTCCACTCGCGCGCCGCGCCAAGCTACATGCCGACTCCCCCGCGACCGAGATGTCGGCGGCGCACTCATGACCGGCGGGCTCACTTACGAGGGCGTTTCCTTCGGCTACCCCGATGGCCCCACTGCCATCACCGACATCGACCTCTCGATCCCACCGGGTGACATTCTCCTCGTCGTCGGCACCTCCGGGTCGGGCAAGAGCACGCTGCTCCGCTGCGCGAACGGGCTGGTTCCCCATGCATCCGGTGGTCGCTTCCGCGGGTCGGTGACCGTGGCCGGCCGCAGTACACGGGCACACCCGCCGCGCGAGTTGGCCGATGTCGTGGGCTTCGTCCACCAGGACCCCGAAGCCCAGTTCGTCGTCGACCGCGTCGAGTCCGACATCGCATTCGGGCTCGAGAACCTCGGGGGCGACCCGATCGGAATGCGCCGTCGTCTCGAAGAGGTCATGGACGCACTCGGGGTGGCGCACCTGCGCGACCGCAACCCCACGACGCTCTCGGGTGGCGAACGACAACGCTGCGCGATCGCCGGAGCCCTCGTGACCGCACCTTCGATCCTCGTGCTCGACGAACCCACGAGCCAGCTCGATCCGCAGGGCGCCGAGGACGTGCTCGCCGCCGTCGCTCGGCTCAACGCGGATCTCGGCACCACGGTGGTCCTCGCCGAGCACCGACTGGAGCGCGCGGCCCCGATCGCCGACACCGCGGTGCTGATGACCGCGTCCCGCATTGATCGCGAACCCGCCGCACCCGAACTCGTGCTCGCCGAATATCCCGGCGCACCGCCGGTGACCCGACTCGGCCATCTCCTCGGTTGGAATCCGGCGCCGCTCACCGTGCGCGATGCCCGCCGGTGGGCGAGCATCGCGGAGCTCCCCGTGCCCAGGCCCCAGAGCGGGCCGACGTTCGGAGATTCGCTGCTCGCGGCCCGCGGTGTGGAGGTCCATCTCGGCGACGCCCCGATACTCCACGATGTCTCGATCGACATCCGAGCCGGCGCGGTGATCACACTGCTCGGCCGGAACGGAGCAGGAAAGAGCACGCTGCTCCGATGTCTCGCGGGCCTCATTCCCGCCCGGCGCGGCACCATCGACGGCACGGCCCAGCGTGCGTACGTGCCCCAGGATCCGTCGAGCCTGCTGTTTCGTCCGACGGTGCGCGAGGAGATCGCGGAGACCCTGCGGCTCCTCGGGCGCCGCGACCCCGACGCCATCGAACACTGGCTCGACACGCTCGGGCTCACACCACTCGCCGATCGCCACCCAAGGTCTCTGTCCGGCGGGGAGCGCCAGCGAGTCGCGATCGCGGCGGTCGCGGTCGGTGGTGCGCCCGTTCTGCTGCTCGACGAACCGACACGCGGTATGGACGCGGCATCCCGGCACGCACTCGAGCGGGCGATCGCTCGCCACACGGACGCGGGTGGCGCCGTGGTACTCGCAACCCACGATGTGGAGCTCGCGGCTCGGTGTGCCCACGAGGCGGTCGTGCTCGGCGACGGCGAAGTCGTGGCCGCCGGCCCGGCGGCGACTGTGCTCGCGGATTCGCTCTTTGCCCCACAGATCGCCAAGGTGGTTCCCGGATTCCTCACCGTCGAACAGATCGCCGCCGCATTGGAACCGGCGTGAACACCATCGCCCCTCCGAACCAACGGATCGGTACCGCGTCACTCGTGACTCGCGTGCAGCCCGTCGCGATCTACGCGCTCGTGACGGTCATCGGCGTTGCGGCATTCCTGTACCCCTTCTGGCTCCCGAGCTCCGCGTTGCCGGACCAAGCCCACTCCGGGGACGCGCCGCTCGTCGCCGGGGTCATCGGTGCACTCGCCCTCACTGCGCTCCTCGTCGAGGTGCGTCGCGGTTCCATGACGGCGATGACGGTGGCAGTCCTCGGCGTCCTGGCCGCGTCCGAAGGACTGTTGCGGCTCATTGCGCTGCCGCTCGGCAACAACGCGTTCTACTTCTTCGTGATCCTCGCCGGCGTCGCGTTCGGCCCCCGATTCGGGATGCTGCTCGGCCTCAGCGCGATGGCCGTCTCCGCCGTGATCACCGGCGGTATCGGTCCGTGGTTGCCGTACCAGATGCTGGCGCTCGCCTGGCTGGGAGCGACCGCCGGGTGGTTCGGGCTCGTCACCCGTCGTTGGTCGCCGCGGGTCGAGGTCCTGGCCCTGGGCGCGTTCGGTTGGGCCTGGGGCTTTCTGTTCGGCGCGGTCATGAACTTCTGGTTCTGGCCCTACCAGCGAGACGGCGGCGACCTCTCGTGGGTGCCGGGGTCGGGGTTCGCCACGACGATCCGTCACTACTGGTCGTTTTACGTGGCGACGTCCTTCGCGAACGACGCCGCTCGAGCATTGCCCACTCTGATCCTGATCCTGCTCACCGGCACCGCAGTGCTGGCGACCCTGCGGCGGTTTGCCCACCGGCTCGAGCCGGTCGTCGAGTTCGTCGACGATCACGAAGTCGCACCAATCGACCGCGGAAGGAATACCGAGACACTCGGATCCGGTTGAAGGCCGAGCTTCAACCGAGCAGGGAGTCTCCATGACCGATTTCTTCGACATCGCCGCGACCCCATCGGTGTTGGCACTCCAAGCACGCAAGGGATCACTCGGCCAGTACGTGAGCGAGGTCGGAACCGGCCCGGGCGCGCCCCACACGATCACCGACGACGAAGCCGAGTTCTTCAGCACGCGTGACAGCTTCTACCTCGCGACCGTGAGCGAGACCGGCTGGCCCTACGTACAACACCGAGGTGGCACCGCCGGTTTCGTCACCGTGCTCGACCCACACACGATCGGCTGGGCGGAACGAAACGGCAACCGCCAGTACGTCGGGACCGGCAACATCTCGGCCGACGAGCGGGTCGCGGCCATCTTCGTCGACTACCCGAGCAGGAGCCGGCTGAAGGTCTACGGCCGCGCCACCCACCACCCCGACCCGGCACCGGAACTGCTGAGCGCACTTGGCGCCGACACGCTCCGCACTGACGGCGCGATCACCATCGAGATCCTCGCGACCGCGTGGAACTGTCAGAAGTACATCACGCCGCGCTTCACCGAGGATCAGGTCAACGCCGCGGTCCAACCGCTCGTCGCGCGCATTGCCGAACTCGAGGCCCAACTCGCAGCCGCGAACCGCACGACGTGACCCGCCTCGCCTCGCCCTGCCCGACTTCGCGAGGAACATGCCGCTAGTAGGGTGAAATGTTCGGTTTGATCCAGGGGGCGAAGTGGGACGGCTGCGCAGCACATGGATTCTGGCCGGACTCGCGGCGGCACTGCTGGGTACGGCATGCCGTGGGCCCTTCCCCGGCCACGGCCACCACGGGCACGGGCCCTGGACGCCACCTCCGCCCTCGATCCCGCCCGTCTCCGACCTCGCCCGCCTCGATCTCGCGCGGCCCCGGGTCGAGTTACGAGCGTCCGACATACCGATCGTGCAGCAACGCCTCGACCGAGCGCCCTACTCGACCTTGCTCTCACGCGCGGCGGTGAAGGTCGCCGAAGCGGCGTCGCCGTCGGCCGCCGATCAGGTGGAGTGCGGGCTCACCGCCAACATCGGCCGGGAGGAGGGGAAGGCACGAGCGGCGAAGGACCTCGCGTTCATGTACGCGGTCAACCGCACCTGGAGCACGACGAGCAACACCGTGGTGGAACCGACGCCGGCAGAACGGCAGGCGATCGGCGATCGCGCCCGCGACTATCTCGTGAACTCGTGCATCACCAGCCGCATTCACATCCAACCCGATCGTGACATCAACACCTCGAACGAACTCACCCAGATGGCCCAGGCGTACGACACACTCGCGGGCGGCGGCTACCCGTTCGGCCCGAGCGAAACCACCATCATCGCCAACCTGGCAACGTGGACCGACGAGTTCTACCGGGACTACCAGCCGCTGCTCGGGTTCCTCACCAACAACCACGGCGCCAAAGGCGCGGCGGCGATCGGCACCGCCGCAATCGCACTGGCCGGCGCACCGGGCACCGACCCGGCCCAGATCAATCGGTGGCTCGACTACGGCTTGGTCAAAACCGAGGAAATCGTCCGCTCCACGATGGGCAGTTCCGACGGTGGCTACGGCGAAGGGCCGTTCTACTGGCGGTACACCTCGCAGAACGTGCTGCCGTTTGCGCGCGCCTACCACCATGTTGCCGGCGGAGCCGGCTGGGCCCGCGCCGACGGTTCCGTCGTCGCCGATCTCTGGACCGCGCCGTGGTTCACGGCGCTCGGCCGTTGGGAACTCGATCTCACCCGGCCGGACGGGACGCTCGTGCCCATCGACGACGGCAACGTCGATGACGCGTACTACTTCGGGCTCCTTCCCTCCACCGACGCCAACGCGAGCGCGTACGCCTGGCGCTGGATGACGGTGCCGAACACGAGCGCCTCCCAGCCCTTCGAGTCGGAGGGCAACGTCGACCTCTCGACCGACCAGATCGTCACGTTCGACGACGCAGTCGTGGCCGCACCCCCGACCGGATCACCGAATCGCCTGCGAGGAGCGAGCGGCACTTTGGCGTTCCGGAGTTCATGGGCCCCCGATGCCATCGCCGCCTTCGTCCAGGCCGAACAGGGTGGAGCCCGCGGCTTCGGGCGCGCACCCGGCAAGCCGGGAGTCGGCTGGGCGGCACTGCACGACCACGCCGACCCGGGCGCGTTCCAACTCGACGCCTACGGCGAACGACTGATGCTCGATCCGGGATACATGAACTACACGTGGAGTCAGCACGGCGCGCTGAGCAACCCGAGCGCGCACAATCTTGTGCTCGTCGGGCCCGCCACCGATCCGGAGTCCCCGGGCAACCCCAACACCGCGAGCACAGTCGGCAGCGCGGCCCTGACTGCCTTCACCACCGACCCGAACGCCCCGGTGCCGGTCGATGGCGAGGCGACGGTCAGCAACGTGGTCGAGCGCCGCGGCCTCGCCGCGGCGACGGTCACCGCGGTCTACGGACGTGACCCGGGCGCACTGCCCCCCACCCCGCTCACCGCGAGTAGCTACTTCGAGTACGAGTCGGCCGATTCCGCACGCGTCCAGCGCCGGTACCTCTTCGTCGACGGTCGCTACCTCGTCATCGCGGACACCGCGACCTCCGCAGCGGCCCGCCGGTTCTCGTGGCCGCTCCACGGCAACGGCGGCGGCCAGGACGGCATGACTCAACTGGTTCCGAGACTCAATGGCGGCGATCGCGCGGCGGAGTCGGCGTCGGCCATTCCCCCGACGCCCTTCGCCGCGAGCGGCGGTACGTTCGCACTCGACGCCGCTGGCGGCACCTGGTCGCGCGCGAGCGCGCGGGTGAGCACGGGCATGGCATTCGACACCACCACGACACCCGGCGTCGCGACCTCACTCGGCCTGTATGAACAGCTCCACGGCCGCCTCGGTTCCAATACGGTGCTGACCACCAGCGTGCTGAGCTCCGCAGTCCGCGCCGCGTCGGTGATCTATCCGACCCCGACGAGCGATGCCGCGCCGACCATTACGAGGGTCGCGGCCGACGGCGCGGCCGTACTCCGAGTGGACGACCCGGGTCGCGGTCGCCAGATCCTCGTGATCACGGGGCGATCGGGTCGACCGATGACCAGGTACCCGAGCGCGTTGACGGGCCTGCCAGTCCCGATCACGACCGACGCCGAGATCGCCATCGTCGAAGTCGACCCGGCCGGTCGCGTCACCTTCCAATACCGCGAAGGCGGCACCCAACTCGACTGCAAGCGACACTGACCCGGCCGGTACGGCTGGATCTGGGGATTCCGCTACGGCGCGACATGAATGATTACGAATTCTGGGCGCCCGTCGGTGAGCCCACCACTGAGGCCGTCGAGACCCTGGATCCATCCGCGCTCTGGAACTGGTAAATGCTTTGGCTGACACTCGGGATGTCGTGTCTGGGGATCCGCAGCTGCCGACCCACCGTGATGATGTATCGAAGCGTCGCGTCCGCGCACCGGATGGCCGCGCGGTGAGACATCCAGACGGTTTCCTCGCCGTGACGGCTCACACGGCGAACCTTGAGTTCCACGAAGTCGAGTTCGCCGGAGACCAACCGCTCGAAGCTGACCCGGTCATCCGCAGCGTCGTCCGCATGGGTGGTGGACTCGAACAACACTCCGGTCAGCATCTCGGCCGGGATGTCCGCACGTCTCGCGACTGCCTGGTTCACTGCGAGGACGCGCCGCTCGGGGTCCAGAACCGCGACCGACAGGTCGGTGTCGAGCTGATCGAGTCGCGCTTGGAGCTGTGCCGGCGATGGATGGACGTCCGGATCCATGGCCAGGTCACGGGCCAGGGCCGCGGCCAACTGCCGACGAATCGCAAGGGCGTGCGCGACATCATCGGCCGTCGCGCAGAGCACGGAGACGTGCTCGCTGAGCTCGAGTGCGAACGCCTCGTCGGCATCGCTGTAGGGACGGTCCGGTGAATCACGGGTGAACGTGATGATGCCCTTCGCCAGCCCGTCGCGTTCGACTAACACGGAGAGCAGGCTCAATATCGGGTTGCGACTTAGATGCTGACGCAAGTCAGGCCGGACCTGGTCACGCAACAGATCTTGAGGAACATGAGACAGCCGGATCACGCGCCGGCCCTTCGATCCATCCGCCGAGAACGACGACGACCCCAGGATCGGCGGACCGATGGTGTCGCATGCCGCGGTCAACGTCGCCGCATGCGCCGGACTCTGGTGATCGAACGTCGTGAAATCAGTCGCACCGAACTCGTCGAGACAGGTCACGACACACAAGTCGCCCACGAGTTCGGCCCCGCGCCGAGCGACGAACGTTGCGACCGAACGCTTCGAAATGAACGGATCGGTCGCCATCGCCTCGAGGGCCTCGATCACGTCCTCACGCGTCGTTTCCACCGCGTTCGGAATCTCGTCGAAGGGCGTCCCTCCGAGACGCGCCGCCGCGCGACGAGCCGCGAACTGCTCGATGGCGGCATCCGAAACCTCGTAACGACCGCCCAACCGCACTGCCGTCAGCGCACCTGTCCGCACCCACTTGTAGGCGGTCTGGTAGTGAACACCGAGTTGGCTCGCCGCTTCTTTCAGATTCACGGGTCACTCTCCTTCTTGGGAGAACGCGAAGAATCACACTTCCGCACCCGGTCACGCCGGCCGGCGATACCCTAAAACTTATAAGAATGATCTGCGAACCTCACGGTGTCCGCCGCTCTCGTGCTCGTCAGTCCTGAAACTCCGGCGGGCGACCATCGCGTCTCGCCCGAACGGCCTCTTCGAAGTTCTGGGTCGTCAGCCGCACGAAGAGTTGCGTATGGCTCTCCATCTCGATCGCCGCCCGTAGGCTCCCCGATTCCAGGCCCGCCCACATCGTGCGCTTCGTGAGCGCCACGCCTTGAGTGCTCCACCCATTGATCCGATCGGCGAGATCGAGGGCCGCCGGCAGGAGTTCGTCGTCGGGCACCGCGCGGGACACCAGCCCGATCGCGGCCGCCTCCTGGGCGTCGACGTCGCGACCCGACAACATCAGTTCGAACGCCCGTGACGAACCGATCGCCCGGGGCAACAAGAAGCTGAGCCCCAGTTCGGTGGCGGTCAGGCCGTTGTTG
>JANLRZ010000235.1:0-1669 GCA_031362155.1 Acidimicrobiia bacterium
TTTGCGGCCGTATCCGAACACGGCGGTGCGATGGTCGCGGACGAACTGACGGCGTTCTTCGGGATTCATGACACGACCTCCAGGTCGGATGGGACGATGAACTCGAGCGGCGGGGGCGGACCCCACGAATAGAGCGCCCGCTCGTCGGTCATCTGACGAGGTGTCCACCGGCTGGGATCGTCGATGACGTCGAGGTCGGCGTAGTACTCGGCGAAGGTGCCGGCGGGGTCGCGCAGATACCAGAAGAAGTTGGATCCGAGGTAGTGACGGCCGAGTCCCCAGACGTGACGGTTGGGATCACCATCGAGCAGGTGCTTGGCGCCGCGACCGATCTCGTCGACGTCGTCGACCTGCCACGACGTGTGGTGGACGTAGGTGGTGGGAGCGTCCTGGACCAACACGTTGTGGTGATCGGTGGAACACCGCAGGAAGGCCGCGACTCCGGGGATCTCGTCACTGATGGCGAACCCGAGGCCGTCGGTGAACAGGCGCTGGGTCGCGGTGTGATCGGTCGAACCGATCACGACGTGGCCGAGTCGGCGGGGTCGCACGGGGCCCGCGCGGTCGATCGGCTCGGCGCGTTCGTTCCGCCTGGTGATCTTCCCCGGCGCGTTTGCCGGTCCGGGCACCCGCGGCGCGCTGGAGATCGATGCGGAGACCGAAATCAGCAGGTCCATCGCGGTCACCGGATCGTGTGACCGGAGTTCGTCGCCGTCGCGGTCGGCGGCGAAGCCGTGCTCGCGGAGTCGATCGCCGAGTTGCTCCAGGTCGTCGGTGGACTCGACGCCGAGACCGAGTTCGACGACGCGGCGATGGGCGCCCTCGGTGAGCCGAAGCTGTTCGCCACCGTCCTCGGTCGCGAACCGGCCGGGGGTGGTGGGGATCAATCCGAACTCGGAGTAGAAATCCGAGACGGAGGCGACGTCGGGCGCCGCCAGCGTGACATGGGTGAGTCGGTGGAGTGGTATGTCGGGCCTCCTACATCGTGGCGGTGTCGGTGGGTTCGGCGATGACGGGGTTCTCCAGTCGACCGATGCCGTCAACCTCGACGGCGACGATGTCGCCCCGCACGAGCCAGCGCGGCGGTTGGCGCATCATTCCGACCCCCGCCGGCGTCCCCGTCGCGATGATGTCGCCCGGTTCCAGAGTGAACGCGGTCGACAGCGTTTCGATCTGCTGCGCGGCGGTGAAGATCATCCCGGCCGTCGTCGCGTCCTGGAAGAGTTCGTCGTTGATCCAGGTGCGCAGGCCCAATGCCTGGGGATCCGGGATCTCGTCGGCAGTGACGATCCAGGGTCCGATCGGTCCGTGGGTGTCGAAGCTTTTGCCGATCGTCATCGTCGGGGCTCGGAGTTGCCAATCGCGCACGGTGATGTCGTTGACGACGGTGTACCCGGCGATCACCTCGAGGGCGCGTTCGGCCGGGACGTGACGACACCGGCGACTGATGACGATTCCCAACTCGCACTCGTAGTCGACCAGGGCCGACGCGCGGGGGACGTGGATGGCGTCGCCCGGACCGACGACACACGTCGTCTGCTTGTTGAAGAACACCGGGAAGTCGGGCTCGGGCATGCCGGTCTCGGCGCAGTGGTCGGTGTAGTTAAGGCCGATGGCAAGGAAATTGGGCGGGCGGGGGATCGGGGCTCGCAACCGTGCGCCGGCGAGC
>JANLRZ010000200.1:0-62112 GCA_031362155.1 Acidimicrobiia bacterium
GCCGCTCCGACACCGAAGGAAGTCGAACGTCGTGGTCAACCACACTGAAGTCGTCGCCGCCCACCGCGAACTCGTCGAGGCGAGTGACGCAGTCCGCCACCTTCTCGTCGTCGAAGACCTCACCACCGAGAAGATCAAGACGGCCCGCGGCCGCCTGGCACGGGCCTACGATCGCGTGACTGCGGCCGACGACGAGATGGTCTGCGTCTGAACACCACCACGCCGGTCGGGCTCGCCGCGTCGAGACCAGACGAGTGACCGCCATCAGGTCCCGGGATGGGGGCGTGAGGAGTGCGATTCTGAACCCGTGGTGAGGTCGCGGTGTCGGGTGCTCATGGTTGTCGCGTCCGTCGCGATGATCGTGAGTGCCGGCTGTACGAGTTCATCGCCGAGTCGGACGGTCGGTACGACGATGTCGACGCGGCGCGTTACGACCAGTACGTCATCCCGCGCACCGCAGCCGACGCCGACGACCACCACAACCACCGAACCGGTCACGACGAACCGCCCGCCGACCGGCCTCGACGGCCCGATGAACGTCGTGCGGGTGGTCGACGGCGACACGATCAAGGTGTCGACCGGCGTGACGGTGCGACTCATCGGGATCGACACCCCCGAGACCGTCGATCCGCGGACACCCCTCCAGTGCTTCGGGCGGGAGGCATTACTGCACGCCCATCAACTGCTCGACTCCACGAGCGTCTCGCTCGAATACGACGCGAGCCAGGGGCGGTTGGATCGATACGGCCGCACGCTGGCCTACGTCTGGATGTCCGACGGTCGCATGTTCAACGAGTCGATGATCGCCGACGGCTTCGCCCACGAGTACACCTACAACCTGCCCTACCGGTATCAGTCCGAGTTCATCGCGGCGGAACGTTCGGCTCGGAATGCCGGACGCGGTTTGTGGTCACCCGCCACCTGCGCCGGGAACACGAGCAGTCCCGCGGCTCCACCCGCGCCGGCGGGTCCGACCGGTCCCGCGCCTTCAGGATGTGATCCGTCCTATCCCGGTGTGTGCATCCCGTCACCACCGCCGGATCTCGATTGTGCCGATGTTCCGTACCGGGGCTTCGCGGTCGTCGGTGCCGATCCGCACCGCTTCGACGGGAACCACGACGGAGTCGGCTGCGAAGGCTGAGCTGCCGGGTAGCGTGCTGACTCAGCGCGAGGCGCGATGGGCCGGCAGGCATGGGCATGTGCATCTGCGCGCATCACACGAGAGATCACGGGGACGAGTCGATGGCAACCCAGACCGCGACGATCCTGGTCAGTGATCTCGTCGGCTCCACCGAACTCCGTTCGCACCTCGGTGAGGAACGCGCCGAGGTCGTGCGCCGGGAACACGACCGTTCGCTCATCGATGCGGCGGAGGCGAACGGCGGCACCGTGGTCAAGGGTCTCGGCGACGGTGTGCTCGTCATGTTCGCGGGCGCGGCCGAGGCGGTCGCCGCGGGCGTCGCCATGCAACGGGCGGTCGATCTGCACGCCCGCAACGAGCGCCTCGAACTCGCGATTCGCGTGGGGATCTCGGCGGGTGACGTGACCCTCGAGGACGGCGACTGCTTCGGTACGCCGGTGGTGGAGGCGTCACGACTGTGCGGAGCGGCCGAGGGTGGCCACATCCTGGTCGCCGAGGTCGTGCGAATCTTGGCGCGCGGTCGTGGGGGCCACGAGATGACGCCGGTTGGTGAGCTGGAGCTCAAGGGCTTGGCCGAAGCAGTTCCCACCTTCGACGTCGCGTGGGAACCCGCGGTCGGTGCCGCGGATCTCCGGACCCGCTCGCCCTATGTCGGTCGGACCAAAGAACGTGAACTGCTTGCCGGTCGAGTGACCGCCGCGCGCGACGACGTCGGCGGCGTCGTACTCGTCGCGGGCGAACCGGGGATCGGAAAAACTCGGCTGGTCGCCGAGGTCTGCGCACAGTTCGACGGTCTCACGATGTTGATCGGTGGGTGTCACGACGGTGACGTGGTTCCGTACGCACCGTTCGCCGAGGCCATCACCGACTGGGCCCGACGAACCCCCGCCGCCAGCGTTCGATCGGTGCTCGGCGCCGACGCCGCAGTCGTCGCCCGGCTCGCGCCGGCGATCCGCGAGATCGTGCCCGACGCAGGCGAACCCCACCCCGTCCCGGCCGACGCCGAGACTGCGCGACTCCACGATGCAGTCGGTCAGATCGTGACTCGGTTGGGCGATGCGGGGCCGGTCGCCCTCGTGGTGGAGGACCTCCACTGGGCTGACGACGCGACGGTTGGCATGCTGCGCACCCTGGCGCGTGTTGCGACCCGGACCCATGTGCTCGTGATCGGCACCTATCGCGAGACGGACCTCGACCGGCGCCATCCGTTTGCCAAGGCACTGCCCGAACTCCAGCGCGAGGTGGAGGTCACGCGCATCGCCCTCGACGGACTCGGGACCGCGGACGTGCAGGCCATGCTCGAACGCATCTCCGGCCACGCCGTACCCTCGGAGTTCGCCGAGCGGCTCGCGGCGGAGACTGATGGCAATCCGTTCTTCCTCCGCGAAACGCTCCTGCATCTGGCCGACGAAGGCCAGCTCCGCGTCGAGGACGGCGTCTGGGTCGCAGCGCCCGATGCCGAACTCAGCATCCCGGCCGGAGTGCGGGATGTCATCGGTCGCCGACTTTCCCGCTTGTCCCCAGACGCCAACAAGCTGCTCGCCGCCGGCGCCCTGTTCGAGGTGTCGTTCCCGCTGGCGATCGCAGCCATCGTCACCAAGACCGACGAGGACGAGGCCCTCGATGCGATCGACGAAGCGCTCGACGCGCGGATCGTGAGCGCGACCGACGAGTTCGACCGCTACGCGTTCACCCATGCCTTGTTCCGCCACACGCTGGTCGAGGAGTTGAATCCGAGCCGCCAGGTGCGTATGCACCGGGCGATCGCCGAAGCGATCGAGAAGGAGATGCGCGGCGCTCCAGGCCCGGCGATGGCCGCCACGCTCGCCCGTCACTATCTCCACAGCGCCGCGATTCCGGGCGCGGAGCGCGGCGTGCCCTACGCGCTGGCGGTCGCCGATGACGCCGCCTCGCGATACGCCCGGCACGAGGAACTGGCGGCCCTGCGCACGGCGGCAGAACTCCTCGAAGAAGGCGACGAGCGCGGGGTCGAGGTCCAATGCCGGATTGCCCAGGCCGGTCTCCTCGCGCAGGCAAACCCGGAGACCTTGCTCGCTGACGCCGCGTCCGCCACCGACGGCATCGCGGCTATCCAGGGCGCCGACGCGGCCGCCGACTTCGCCTCCGAGCTTCTCCGACTCGCGAACTCCCTCGAGGACATCACGGTGTCCTGGCGACTGGCGGGCCTCACCCGACGATGGTTGCGGGACGAGCGGCGTGATCTGGCGTGGGCCCTGGTCCGCCAAGCCGAACTCGGTGAGCGTGATCACTTCGACCCGGCGACCCCGGGGATCCCGGTGGACGACGACGAGTACCGCGAGCTGCGGGCGGTTCTCGCCGGCCTTCCTGCGGAGCAACGGGCCGGTTTCCTCTGCGATGCGCCCGCGTCGGGCGTGGAGGCTCGGGGGCGTCTCGGCGACAGGACGTTCGCCGGCGTGTTCGGCAGTGGGGAGTGGCGGGCCGGAATCGAGATGCTCGATGAAGCGGCCACGACCAACCGGGAGCAGGGCCTGATCGCGATGGAGGCCTACATGCTTGCCATGCGATCACGGCTCGAGACCGTCGTCGGCGATTTCGATGCCGCGGCCGAACATTTGGACGCGGCGATGGCATTGCTGCCTCGGATCGCCCCGGGGTCCAACCAGTGGCTCCAGGTCGTGGTCGTGCCGATGCTGCGTGACGTCGTCGGTGGCGTGGATCTCGGCGTGGAGATCGCGGATGTGCTGCTCGCGGCCTCCGAGCAACCGGACACCCGGTGGGCCGGGCTCGCGCTGCGGCTCGCTGCGGGACGTGGGCTCGTCCTCGGGGGCTTCGACGACCGTGCGCGGGTGATCCTCGACGATGCGTTGCCTGCCCTCGACCGCGCCGGCGCGTGGGCGCCGAATGCCCAGATCGCCCTTTCGTACGCGGTCGAGATCGCCTGGCACCTCGGAGATACCGGCTACGTGTCTGCGCTCGAGCGCAACGTTCGGGAGAAGTGGCTCGAACCCGACCTCGATTATCCGGAGGTCGACGCCCGGTGGTCCTACGCGTTGGTGTGCGCGCTCGACGGCCGACCCGAAGACGCCAGACACTGGTTCGATGAGGCGCGGCGCGTCCTGACCGAGCGCGAGTCGGAACCACTGATCGTCGGGGTCGAGTACCACGCGGCCGAGGTGGAGCTGCGCTTCGGTGCCGACGGGGACTCGGGCCGCTTCGCACACGCCATCGCCGAGGCGCGACGCCGGTGCGTTCATCCCGCGATGGCTGCCTGGTTGCCCCGCCTGGACGAGCTCGAGGCCCAAGGCGCTGGGGCGAGCCCGACCTGATCAGCCCCGCTCGGCGATCCCCGCGACGACGACCGGGTCCGCCAGGCCGTCCCAACTCGCTCCGCTTGCGCACCCCAGGGGGTGCGTTCCGCGCGTTGGTTCGGAACGGGGCTTGGGGTGTGACTGCAGACCGGGGAACGTGAGAGTCTGAGGCCCTATGGGGATGCTCGTGACGGTACGGACGCCGGGTCGGCAGGTCTTCACCGTCCTCGTCGATGCCCGCCTCGAGTTCGGGCGCGACTGCGACGGCGTCATCGTCGCCGACCCGCGCGTCTCGCGTCGCCATGTTGCGCTCGACGCTCGCAACGACCGAGTGGTCGTGACCGACCTCGACAGCTCCAACGGCACGATGGTCGATGGGGTCGCGATCTGCGAACCGACGGCGCTCGGGCCGGGTGCGCTCGTGGTCATCGGCGACTCCGAGCTCCGACTCGTGGCGGGCGCGGAGGCGGCGGCGAAGCCCCGCACTGAGATGCGAACGAGTATCGGCGCGCCTAGCTCGATCCAGCGCGTGGCTGATGCTGTGGAACCGAACGAATGGTCGCCGGACATCCTGGGCGTGAGCGATGAGCCAGGAACGCTCACGGTGATGTTCACCGACATCGAAGCATCGACCGAGCGCGCGGTGCGCATGGGCGACCAAGGCTGGTACGAGCTGCTGGGTCGCCACCACGAACACGTGACCGCGCACGTGTCGGCGCACCGCGGTCGCATCGTGAAACATCAGGGCGACGGATACATGTGTTGCTTCCGTAGCGCGCGCGCCGCGCTGTTGGCCTGCATCGGCATCCAACGTGATCTGGCCCGCCAAGCCGAGGCTGATCCGGTGAATGCGATCGCGGTGCGGATGGGACTGCACACCGGCGAGGTGCTGGTCGCCGATGATGGCGACCTCTTCGGCAAACACGTGGTGGTCGCGGCGCGCGTCGGCGCGGCGGCATCTGGTGGCGAAGTGCTCGTCTCGGCGATCGTGCGCCAGATCGCGGAACCTCGAGGCGACATCGCCTTTGTCGATCCCCAGTCGCTTGCCCTCAAAGGATTTGCCGACGCGGAGATGGTTTGGACGGTCGATTGGCGCGGGTTTCCCGCGCCGCCCGACAGTGCCGGAGCCTGACCCGCGAAGCGATTGATGGCCCCGAGCCACGACTGTTACGGTGCCCCAGTGATCAAAACGCGGTTCCTGCTTCCGAGCGTTCTCATGGTGCTCTTCGTCGCGCTCCTGGCTGGGTGCGGGAGCGACACGAAGTCATCGTCGTCTTCTACCACCAGCACCACGACGAGCGGGAGCAAGGGCACCAAACAGAACGCCTGTCCGGTCGCGAGTTGTCAGATCAAGATCGTCGACGTCGTCGCCGATGGCAGTGAACTCTCGGTCACCTGGGAAGCGAACTTCGATCCGGACTTCGCCCGCAACCATGTCCACGTCTTCTGGGACACGTTCTCGGCGGCGCAGGTCTCGAACGACGCGTCCGAGAACGGGGTGGCGCAGGGCGAGTGGGTGCCCACCGGTGACAACCCTTCGTTCGTGACCCAAGGTGCGGTGTCGACCTCGACGCGTGGCGCGTCGACGACCATCTGCGTCACCGCGGGTGACCGCGACCACAACGTGATCGACAGTGACGTGGTCGATTGCCGCGATGTCGCGGCTCTGCTGAGCTGACGAGTCCGCCCGCGAGGGTCGGTTCATGCCTCACGGTCTTCCCTCCTCGATCGGCCGCTACGAGATTCAGGCCACGCTAGGTGTCGGCGGCTTCGCCGTGGTCGTGGCCGCGTACGACTCGGTGCTCGATGCCCCAGTTGCGGTCAAGGTCCTCAGCGAAGCGGGCGCTCGCGATGCCGACCTGTGCGATCGGTTCCTGCAGGAAGCGCGCCTGCTCCGGCGGGTCCAGAGCCCACACGTCATCGCGGTCCACGACCACGGCGTCCTGGATGACGGCCGACCGTACCTCGTTATGGAGATCGCCTCCGGTGGTTCGCTGGCCGAACGCATCGCCAGCACCGGCCACGCGGTCGACCAGGAAGGTATGGCGCGGGTCGTCACGTCACTCGCCGAAGGACTCGCGGCGTTGCATGCCGTCGACGTCGTGCACCGCGACATCAAGCCCGCCAATCTGCTGATCATCGGCCAGTCAGGCGGATCGAACACCGACGCGACGGTCCTGCGCCACACGATCCTCGACACCGACGAACGATTGGTCGTCGGTGATCTCGGTCTGGCCAAGGATGTCGGGCGCACGACCGTCGGTCACACGGTGCTCGGCGGCACGCTGCACTACCAATCACCCGAACAGACCCAGCCCGGCGCGCCGATCGGACCGGCAGCCGATATTTTCGCTGCGACCGCCGTGTTGTGGACGATGCTCACCGGCGAACCGCCCCCCTCCGCCGAAACCCTCGATGCTCACCTGGACACGTTCCCGGTTCCGTTGCACGCCGCACTCCGCCGCGGCTTGGCCGTGGATCCGGCCGACCGCCATGCCACCATCGGGGACTGGGCCGATGACGCACTCGGAGCGCTCGACGTGGTGCCTGCCACGGGCCTCACGACCCGGAGATCCACGCAGGGCGCGACCTGTCCATTCAAGGGTCTGGCCTCGTTCCAGCGGGAGGACGCGGCCTACTTCTTCGGCCGGGAGGCGATGATCGATGAGTTGGTCGGCCGGTTGCAGAGCCGAAACACGCTGATCATCGGTGGCCCATCCGGGAGTGGGAAGTCTTCGGTCATGCGCGCCGGGCTCCTCCCGGCGATCGAGCGCGGGGCGCTTCCGGGAAGCGAGACGTGGACGCGTGGGCTCTGGAGCCCAGGGGCCGACTGCCTCGCGGAGCTCGCACTCCAACTCAATCGCCTCCATCCCGAACGCCCTCCGCTCGACGCCGACGCGGTGCGCGCCAACCCGGCGGTGGTCCGCCACCACCTTGCTCCCGGGACGCGCGCAGTCCTCGCGATCGATCAGTTCGAGGAACTGTTCACCCTGACCGACGACGACGACGATCGGGTCGCGTTCATCGGGGCGTTGGAAGCCCTCACCGGCGATCAGGGTTCCCAGATCCGGGTCGTGCTGGCGTTGCGCGCCGACTTCTACGCGACCTGCGCCCGTTATCCATGGTTGGCCCAGACCATCAGCGAGAATCAGGTCCTCGTCGGACCGATGCAGCGCGTCGAGCTGCGCCGGGCGATCGAAGGCCCGGCCCAACGCGCCGGTTTGCGACTCGAGCCCGGCTTCGCCGATGCCGTCCTCGACGACACGGGGACCGGACCGGCGACGCTGCCGCTGATTGCCCACGCACTCATGGAGACATGGCTTCGCCGCCGCGGGACCGAGTTGACGCTCGACGGGTTCCGCGCCGCGGGCGGGGTCGCGGGTGCCATTTCCCAGTCGGCCGAGGATGCCTACGAGCGCCTCGGCGCGTCGGAGCAGTCGACCGCTCGACTCTTGTTTCTGCGGCTCGTGAATCCGGGGGAGGGCGGACCCGACACCCGCCGGCTGCTGCCGGCCGAAGAACTGGTCGACGATCACGCGGCCGCGTCGGTTGCGGCGACGCTTGCGGATGACCGGCTGGTCACGATCGACGAGCGCGGTGTCCAACTCGTCCACGAGGCACTCATCACCGCGTGGCCGCGCCTCCATCATTGGCTCGACGATGCGCGCGACGACCTGCACACCCAGCAGCGGCTCTCAGTCGCGGCGCGGGCCTGGACCGAGAGCGAACTGGACCCGGATCTGCTGCTGCGGGGCGCGCCGCTCACCGCCGCGCTCGAATGGCGAGCTCGCACCGATTTCGATGCCGACCACCTCGTTGCGCACTTCGTCGAGACCAGCGAGCAGGCACACCTCGCAGCCGAAACGCTGGCGACCGAAGCTCAGCGCCGCCGCCGACGCGTGCGCGCCGGAGCGTTCTCGGCGCTGTCGGTTCTCGCGATAGCGGCGATCGTCGCCTCGGTCGTCGCTTTCAGCGCGTTGCGCACCAGTCGACACAACGAGTCCGAGGCCGAGCGTCGGTTCGTGGGCGCGCTGGCCACCCAGGCCGCGTCGGTCGCCGACGCGCAACCGTTGCTCGCGCTCGCGCTCGCGGCGGAGAGCGCGGCGCGCGCCAAGATGATCGACCCGGAGGCCCAGGGTGCCCTCGTCGTGGCCCGGACCGCCCTGGCCACGTCGGACATCGTTGCGATCAGTTCGCCGATTCCTGTCGGTGATGCGCTGACCGTGGTGATGAGCCCCGCGGGTGACCGGTTCGTCACCGGTGGCCGCGACGGGAGAGTGCAGATCTGGAACGCTGCGACGCGATCGGAGGAAGCGACCCTCGGCCCCCTTTCGGAGGGGGTCGAGGAGGCCGCGATCGACCCGTCGGGTCGTTGGCTCGTCGCCGTCGGCCGCTTTGGCATCCGGCGGTGGGATCTCGAGGATCTGGGCGATACCGCGGGCACGATCGTCGCGAGCCCGGAGGCTGCGGTGTGGTCCGTCGACTTCTCCGACCGCGGTGACCGCTTCGTCATCGGCGCCGAGGACGGAACGATCCAGCAGTACCGAACCGCGCAGGCGACACCTGCCGGCCCGGCGATGCGAGGGACCGCCGACACGTTGTCGGTCGCGTACCTGAGCGGCGACACCCTGATCGCCAGCGGCACCGGAGCGGGCGCCGTCGGCCTGTGGGATGCGAACACCGGAGCAGTGATCGGCGAGCCCATCGCCGCCCACGGGTCGGACGACGTGTGGGAGCTCCTCGGTTCGCCCGACGGCGGCGCGCTGCTCTCCGCGAGTAGTGACGGGACCGCCCGAGTGTGGTCGATCCCGGGTGGGCAGCCGGCTGGCCCGCCGATTGCCGGGGCCGCGACGGGAGACCGGGTCAACGGGGTGATGTGGTCGGCCGATGGAGCTTCCATTCTCGGCGGTGGCGACGACGGCCGGTTGCGACGTTGGGACCGCTCGACCGGGAGGCAACTCGCGGAGTCGGCCATCGGTCACGACGACCGGGTGATCGATCTCGCAAGCTCGGCCGACGGCACGCGCGTGGTATCGCTGGGTCGCGACCAGGACGTGCGGCTGTGGTCGATCGGCGCTTCGGTTCCGGTGGATGAGGTGTTGGTCGACCTCGGCGAGCCGCTTCACGGGGTGGCGGTGTCGAAGGATGGCCGGCTCATCGCTGCGGGCGGCGATGGAGTGGTGCACATCGTGGCGCGCGACGGCACGCGGGTCGGCGAGGTGAAGGCGGCCAAGGGCCCGGTCTTCGCCGTGGCGTTCATGGAGGACGACACCCTCGCGGTGGGTGATGCCGGCGGTGCCCTGCGACTGTGGGACATCGCCGCGAAACGCTCCGTCGCCGTTCGTGCGCAGGCCCACGCGGGTTTGGTGAGCGCCGTCGCGGTCGAGCCGGGGACCGACCGACTGGTGAGTGTGGGCGACGACGGCGTGGTCCGATCGTGGCGCATCGCGGGACGACGGTTCGAACGCGAGGCCGAGTCCGCCGCGCACGGCTCGGATGCGGACCTCGCGATCGACCGCGACGGGTTGGTACTGACGGCCGGCGTCGACGGCACTATCCGTTTCTGGACTCGCGACGGTGCTCGGGCCGGCGCCCCGCTGCTCGTGGATTCGGCTGGCGACCGTGTCTCGGGGGTGGCGTTGTCACCCGACGGCTCCACGATCGCGGCCGCGACCGCGACCGATGGCGTGACGTTGTGGGATGGTGCCGCGCGATCGCGGTCGACCGTGCTCAACGGTCAGCCGACCGACCAACTCGGCGTTGCGTTCACGCCCGATGGCGCCACGTTCGTCTCCACGAGCCGAGGTGGCGCGATCGTGCTCTGGAGCGCAGTGAGTGGAGAACCGCTGGGGCCCCGCTTCACCAGCCACACCGACGCGGTCTGGCGAGTGGCGCTGCTCCCGGACGGCACGGTCGTCACGGCCAGCGAAGATGGCACGATTCGGACGATCGATGCCCTCGACCTGAAACGTGCGTGCGCGCTCGGCGCCGGAGCGTTCGATGCCCAGGCCCGCCGTCGCTTCCTGGGCGACCGCTCGCCCCGAGGGTGTCGGCGCTGAACTCTGGTGACGTCAGTCCCGGGACCAAAGGCTCCAGGGTGTTCAGCCCCTTCGGAGGCCGTTGAACCCCGTCCGCACTCGCTCAACTCCGAACCGGTGCGATTCCTGATCGGTTCGGGCTCGTGAGGAAACCGTGGGTTGCCTCGGCGGGCATCGGAGGCGAGAACAGATAGCCCTGAATAGAGGTGCACCCGAGGTCGACGAGCGCCGAGTGTTGGTCCTGGTGTTCAACCCCCTCGGCGATCGTGTCGAGGCGAAGGGTCTGTGCAAGTTGCAGGATCGCGTTGACGAATCCGTGACCTTCGTGGTCACACGTCAGATTGTCGATGAAGCGCTTGTCGATCTTGAGGACATCGATGGGCAGATCGGCGAGGGCCGCGAACGAGGAGTAGCCCGTCCCGAAGTCGTCGATGGCCACGCGTATCCCGGTCCGACGCAGTGCATCGAGGGTCGCAATGATCCGGCCGGAGTCTTGCGCGAGCACCGACTCGGTGACTTCGAGCGTGAGGGTCGAGGGGTCGAGGTGGGCGCTCGCGAGCGCGTCGGTCACCTGGCCGACGAAGCGCGGGTCGACGAGTTGCAATCTTGACGCGTTGACCGAGATGTTGGGACGGAGCTCAGGAAACGCCGCATGCCACCGCCCCGCCTGTTCGCACGCTTGCCGAAGGACCGTTTCACCGATTTCGATGATCAGCCCCGCCTCTTCGGCGAGTGGGATGAAGTCGCTCGGGGGGACCAGACCTCGGGTCGGATGCGACCAACGGGCCAGGGCTTCGAAGGAAGTGACCGTTCCCGTGCGCGTGTCGACGATGGGCTGGTAGTACGCGGTGATCTGCTGCTCGGTGATCGCAGTCCGGAGTTCCTGTTCGAGGTTCATGCGTTCGAGCGCGGCCGTGTGCATGGCCGCTTCGAACACGCGGTAGCAGCCCTTTCCTTCGCGTTTGGCTCGGTACATGGCGATGTCGGCGTGGCTCAGGAGCAGGTAGGGCTCGGTGTCGGCGCGGTCGGTCAGAGCGATCCCCACGCTGGTCCCGATCGTGACCGAGCGGTCGGGCAGTTGGAGGGGTTCGACGAGCGCGTCGAGCACCCGTTGCGCGACCTGCCCGGCCTGGCCGGGTGCGTCGAGGTCTTCGACCAGGATCGCGAACTCGTCCCCGCCGAGTCGGGCGATGGTATCGAAGCCGCGAAGGTGCGAGCGGTACCGGTCGGCGACGGCGATGAGGAGATCGTCGCCGGCGAGATGCCCGAGACTGTCGTTGACGTTCTTGAAGCCGTCGAGGTCGACGACCATGACGGCGACGTATCCACCAGCGCGGCCAAGTCGACGAAGGGCGTGCTGAAGCCGATCGTTGAACAAGGTGCGGTTCGGAAGCCCGGTGAGCGGATCGTGGGTGGCCTGACGGACCAGGCTTTCCTCGCGCTCGAGCAGGAGCCGGTGGTTCGTGTGGGCGGAGACCAGTGCCTCGCCCACGATCCACACGACGACGGCGAGACAGAGAACGCCCGTGGCTGCGACTGCATGTCCGAGGTCGACATCGATCAGCGTCGGAGCGATGCCGAAGTGGATCGCCAACTCGCCCGCCCCGATGGCGAGCACTCCGCAACCGTAGGCCCACCGCCAGTCGGGTCGATCGGTCTGGGCGAGGATCTGGGTCGCGCCCACGGCAAACCCGATGGTCAGCATCGAACCCCAGCCGGTCGCGTACAGCACCAGGGTCGTGGTTGCGGCTGCGGTCCCGAGCCGCACTCGGTCACACGTCAGGGAGTCCGGCCAACGGTGTTGGAGGATCCGTCCGATCGCGTCGCCCGCGCATGAGATCGCGAGGAACATGATCAGGAGCCAGTACGGGGTCTCAGCGAGCAAGCCTTGGCTCCGCAGCCATCCGAAGAGGACCAAGGCAGCGGCGGCCGCGATGTATCCGCCCACCAGAGAAAGCCGCCGCACCATCTCGGGGGTATCGGCCGTTCCGGCGGGGAACTGAGGTCGAACCCGGGGGTCCGATTGCGGCCGCCTCGTCGGTTATCTCCGCGGTTCGAGCACCACCAGGGGGATCTCACGGTCGGTCTTCTGCTGGTATTCGGCGTAGCCCTTGTATGCCTTGACGACCATTGGCCACAGGCGGGCCCGTTCCTCGGCGCCGGCAATTCGTGCGCTCATCGGCTGCTTCGGGGCGCCTTGCCGGCTGACCTCGACCTCGGGACGGTCGCGAAGGTTGAGGAACCAGGCCGGGTGATGGTCGCCGCCCCACCGGGACGCAACGATCACCCACCGCTCACCCTCCTGGACCGGAGACGACAGCATGACCGTGCGGGCCAGGCCCGTGGTCCGGCCGACGGTGGTCAGTTCCACGACCGGCATCTGCCCGGCTCGCCAACCCAGACGCCCTCCGGACAGCTTCACCACCACCCGGTGCGCGGCGTTCAGGGCTTTCAGGCTGAGGTCGCTGGGCACGATGGGGGAGAGTAGTTCTGCTCAGTCCCAGGGTTGGCGCACCCTGAGGCGTGAGGGCAGCCGGAGACACGAGCGTGAAACCTGGTCGGAGTCACCGCGCGGAGCGAGTCTCAGGCCTAGGGTCGGACCAGGTTCGAGGCGGCGGAGCCCGACCCGGGGGTGGCACCTCGCGCGGCGGCGTTCGGAGAGGGGTCGGCATGGCGGCGCATCGGTTACGCGCAGTTCGCGACGTGGCGGTCGTGGTCATCCTGGTCTTCACCGGGATCACCGTGTCGACAACGGATCGCGCCGGCGCGGTCGTCTCGACGATCGATCGTGCCGTCGTCGCGAGCGCGGATGACGCGGAGGAGTCTTCGGTCGGCAGCGTGAGCCTGACGAGTTCCGACCTCGAACTCGTTACCGACGGCACCGCGGTCCAGACCGTTGGCATGAGGTTCACTGCGCTCGGGATCCCGGTCGGTGCCTCGATCTCAGCCGCGTGGGTGCAGTTCGAAACCGACGAAGTCTCCACGGGAACGACGTCACTGCAGATCCGCGCCGAGGCGGCCGACACCGCAGCACCGTTCCTGAAGACCACGGCCAACCTGTCGAGCCGCGCCCGCACGAGCGCGGCAGTCGCGTGGACGCCCGCAACGTGGCCGACGATCCAGGTCGCGGGGGCCGACCAACGCACTCCCAATCTTGCACCGCTCGTCCAAGAGGTGGTCAACCGACCGGGTTGGGTAAGTGGCAACGCGATTGCCGTCCTCATCACCGGGACCGGTCGGCGCACCGCGGAAGCGTTCGACGGGACGCGCGCGCCGGTCCTGCACGTCGAGATCACCGGTGGCTCGCCGGTGAACGCCGTACCGAGCGTGAACGCGGGCCCGAATCAGATCGTGGAACTCGCCACCACGGCCACGTTGGCCGGCTCGGTGGGGGACGACGGTCTGCCGGTCGGCGCGCCGGTCACCGCGACCTGGACCCAGGTGAGCGGGCCCGGGACCACCACGTTCGCGTATACGAGCGCGCCCGCGACTACCGCCACCTTCAACGCACCGGGTCTCTATGTGCTGCGACTCTCGGCGTTCGACACCGAGCTGACCGGCTTCGACGACATCGCCATCGACGTTCAGATCCTGGCCTCGACCGTGAGCCAGGTGCATTACACCTTCGGGGGACCGACCTCGGTCACCCTCGACTGGCGGGGCGGCCCGGGCGATCTTCGCTACGGACCGACGACCGTCTATTCGTCGACCGCACAAGCACTCCCGCCCGCAGTGACGCCGGTCTCCTCGGTCGGTCCCTTCTGGGAAGCGTCGATCACCGGCCTGGATCCCGCGACGACGTACCACTATTCGATCAGTGGTGGTCCCGATGCCACGTTCGCGACGCCACCCACGGGCGCCATGCGGTTCGACGCGCTCGGTGACATCGGTTCGTCGCTCCTACGCCCCTCCATCAACGCGGTGCACACCGCGATCGCGGCGGATCAACCGAGCTTCGTGTTGGCGCTCGGTGACCTGACCTATGCCAACAAGGATGGCCCCGCGGGTGTGGACCGTCACTTCGACGACGTCATGGCCTGGAGCCTGCGCGCCGCGTATTTGCCGGCGTGGGGCAACCACGAGTGGGATACGCCGCTCGCCGACGATTTGCGGAACTACAAGGGCCGGTTTGCCCTGCCCCATGCGCAGACCTCGGTGGGTGCGCCGGCACTGGGGTGCTGCGAAGACGACTGGGGTTGGTTCGATGCCGGAGGCGTGCGGTTCATCTCGTATCCCGAGCGCTACACGGCCGCGACGTGGACCGAGTGGAGTACCGCCGCGGATCTCGTGATGGCGTCGGCCCAGGCCGATCCGTCGATCCATTTCGTCGTGACCTACGGGCACCGGCCGGCGTACTCGACGGGGAATCATTCGGGTGAGGTCGCCTTGGCCACGATCCTCGACCGGCTCGGCGAAACGTATTCGAAGTACGTAGTGAACCTCAACGGGCACTCTCACCAGTACGAACGGTTTCTGCCGATCCATAACGTCGTGCACGTGACCGGTGGTTCCGGGGGCCGGAGTCTCGAAGCGACCTCGACTCCGCCGGATGCCCGCACCGCGTACCGCGCGTTGCACGTCGCCCGACTGCGCGTGGACGTCACCGACAACGCGATGCGGATCGATGCGGTGTGTGGACCCGCCAACGCCGCGGAGAACGTCGTCTGCCCCGAGGGTTCGATCCTCGATTCGGTCACGATCGGCGCGCCGAGTGCGTTCAATCGGGCGCCGGTGGTCAACGCCGGCGCGAACGCGGCCGTGGTGCGGCCGAATGAAGTCTCGCTGACCGGAACGGTGACGGACGACGGCTTGCCCCTCGGCAATGTGTTGACCCACGCCTGGACCCAACTCAGCGGTCCGGGACCGGTCGCGTTCGCCGACGCGAGCGCGCTCGCCACGACCGTGAGCTTCCCGGTCGCGGGCACCTACGTCCTGCGCCTCATCGGGTCCGATGGGGAAATGATCGTGAACGACGACATGACCGTGGTCGTCACCGAGCCGGGCGCGGCATCCCTCGATCGCGCCGTCGCGACGAGCGCGGATGACGCCGAGGAGTCCTCGAGCGGCAGCGTGAGCCTGACCAGCTCGGATCTCGAACTCGTCACCGATGGCACCGTCGTCCAGACCGTCGGCGTGCGGTTCGGAAATCTCTCGATCCCGAGCGGTGCGGTGGTCACGAACGCGTACCTCCAGTTCGAGACCGATGAGGTTTCGACCGGGGCAACGGCCCTCACCGTGCGCGGTCAACTGGCCGACAACCCGGCAACGTTCGCGAAACTCACGGGCAACCTCTCGAGTCGCCCGCGGACCGTGGCATCGATCCCGTGGTCGCCCGCGAGTTGGCCGACGATTCAGGTGCGCGGCGTCGATCAACGAACCCCGGATGTGAGCGCGATCGTGCGGGAGTTGATCGCGCGACCGGGATGGGTGTCGGGGAACGCGATGGTGTTCCTCATCACCGGCTCGGGTCGGCGTACCTCGGAGGCGTTCGACGGCACCCGCGCGCCCGTACTGCACGTCGAGTACACGGTCGGCTGATCCGCCGCCGGAATTCGGTCCTCGCCGAGGTCGACGCCGGTGGCCTATCGTCTCGCTGCTCCGACAATGGACGAGTCGGTCGGAGCTTGGGAGGGGAGGGTCGATGGCGGGGCCGGCGATCGAGATGGCGGGCGTCCGACACAGCTACGGACGCCGTGAGGTGCTGCGCGGGATCGACCTCGCGATCGAACCCGGCGAGGTGTTTGGCTTCCTCGGCCACAACGGCGCGGGAAAAACCACGACGGTCAACATCCTCACCACGTTGCTCACGCCGACACAAGGACACGCGAGGGTCTGCGGCTTCGACGTCGTCGCGAACCGCCGCGAGGTGACCCGGTGTATCGGCTACCTGCCGGCCGATGTCCGTTTGTACCCACACCTGACCGCAGCCGAGAACCTCGAGTTCTTCGCGAAGCTCTCGGGGGTCCGCAACCCGCGGCGCGCCGTCGCCGAGACGCTGGACTATCTCGGCTGCGCCGACCTGGCGGGGCTCAGAGTGGGTTCGTTCTCGTCCGGGATGCGCCAGCAGATCGGGATCGCGCAAGCGGTGCTCCATCGGCCTCAGGTCCTGTTCCTCGACGAACCCACCGCGGGTCTCGATCCCCTCGGCGTTCGGCAACTGCGCGCCACGGTGCGCCGCCTCAACCAAGAGCTCGGGATGACCGTCTTCATGAATACTCATCTCCTCAGTGAGGTCGGTCGGGTGTGCACCACGATCGGAGTGCTCAACCAGGGATCGCTGATCTACAAGGACTCCATCGAAGCGACGACGAAGCGATTTCCCGACGAGGCGTCGCTCGAGGACATCTACGTTCGGATGGAGCAGCAACCCGAATGATCACGACGGTGGCGGTCCATCAGATGCGGTCGTTGCGTCGCCAGCGGACGTTCCTGGCTCTGCTGGGGACGTTCCTCGTCATGACGGCACTCGCCGGCGTCCTCGGGTGGTCGAGCCAGCGGACGATCGTGCGCGTGTACGAAGCCGCGGTGTCCCTCTTGCGCGATCGCGGGAGTCAGGCACCACCCAACCCGTTCGCACTGAAGCCGACGCTGTCGATGCTCTCGAACATGGCGATCTACGTCCCGCTGATCGGGGCACTGTTGGCGTTGATCCTCGGTCACGTCAGCCTCGCCGACGATCAGGCGACCGGTGTCGAACGCCTGATTTTCTCGCGACCGGTCAGGCGCTCGGCGTACTTCCTCGGCAAGGTCGGGGCTGCGGCAGTGGTGCTCGCACTGATCCTGGTGGTGAGCTTCGTGGTCAGCGCCGTGTCGCTGGTCCTGGTCAACGACGCGGCGCTGACCGCCGACGACCTCCTGCGGCTCGCCACGTTCTACGGGTTGTCCTGGCTCTACCTCAACGTGTTCGCGCTGGTGGGCATGGTGACGGTCTTGTTGGCACGGCGCCGCTCGATGGCGTTGCTCGCCGGGATCGGAGTGTGGCTCGTGCTCACGTTCGCAGTCCCACAGTTCACCTCCGGCTTGGCGCCCGTCGCATCGCTGCATCCGGTGACGAATCCGGTGAGCACCTCGCAGCCGTTCTTCGAGTTCACCGCGCGGGGCCGGCCCTACTCGGTCACCGAGCAGTACAAACGGGCGAGCGCGGTGGTGCTGGAGACTGCGCCGTCGGAGTCGACGGCCTCGACGGTCCGGCGGGTGCTCCCGATCGTCGGACTTCTGGTACTCCTCTTCCTCGTCGCCGGGTTCCTCGTACGCCGCCACGACGCTTCGACGGGCATCGCCGATGAGTAGTCCCCGTTCTCGTTCTCGTTCTCGCTCTCGTTCCCGTTCCCGCATCCGCACGCTCGCTCGCCACGAGTACCGAGCCGCGTGGCGGAGCCGGATCCTGCTGGCCCTCGTGATGATCCTCATTGCGGTCACCATCGCGTCGGTGTACATCGCGGCCGCGGGGTATCGGAGTGAACTCGCGGACTACGAGGCGTACCGCAATGCCGCCGAGGCCGGCGGAATCCAGCGGATCGCGCCCTCGCCGTTGCGGCTGCTCTCGTTGCTCCAGGGCGCAATGGAGTATCTCGAGATCATGGGCGCGATCACCGGGATCACGCTCGGCTTCCTCAGCGTCTCACGGGAACGAGCGAACCGGACGCTCGCGCTGGTGCGGTCTCGTCCCGTCTCGGCGGGTGAGCTTGCCGCCGGGAGCGTGCTCGGTGCGGCGGCGATCTTCGCCACGCTCGTCGCGGCGACGGCCGTCGTCGCGGTGCTGTGCCTCGGCGTCGTCGGCCACGACTGGGTCAACGGCGAGGAGTCGGCGCGATTGCTACTCGCGTACGTAGCGGCGATCCTGTACATGGTCACCTTCTTCTGTCTCGGCGCGGTGATGACGGCACGCGCGAGGGTGGCCGTGAACGGATTGATGTACGCGCTCGGAATCTGGCTCATCGTGGTGCTGGTGCTCCCCCAGATCGGCGACACCCTCGACGCCGACAACCAGGTCCCGGGCGGTCTCTTTGCGGCCTTGTCGCTCAGCCGACCCGACGAGACCACGATCCTGCTGAAGTTCTCGACCTACGAGACGATCCGCCGCGATGTCGAGGAAGCCTCGTACGCGAAACACTTCGAGCGCTTCACCTTCGCCATGGCCGACGTCCACCTCAAGTACAAGGGGCTCTCGATCGGGCGGCTGCTCGAGGAGAAGCACAATGACATCATCTGGATGATTATCTATCCCTCCGTACTGATCCTGACGCTCGTCGTCACGTTCCGGCGTCAATCCGTCATTCCCGAAGGAGCCAACCTATGAAGCCCCAGCATTCGATGCGTGTTGTGCCGATCGCCGCCGCGGTCCTGGTGTCCGGTCTCGTCATGGGCGCCTGTTCGTCCGATGGATCGAACGGGCAAAGCGGCAACAAGAACCAGGGAAGTTCGGCTTCGTCGCCGGTGCTCCCGGTCGCGAGCAATCCGATCTCGAATTCGTCGACCGCCGCCGGGCTCGAGATCGATGAAGTCCTGGTCGAGAACAACGAGGACGCCCAGGGCAAGGCCGTCGACGACCACCTCGAGGTCGCGCTCGCCAACAACGGGACGAGCGAGTTGTCGGGCTTCGAAATCTTCTACACGTTCACTGATCGCAAAACCGGCGCGAGTGAGAGCTATTACTTCCAGTTCCCCGCCGACTTCACGATTCCGGCCGGTGCTCGCCGCGTCGCCCACTTTGACGACTCGGGTGGTGTCGACCACTTCCCCGAGAACAAGTTCAGTCTGTACCGAACGTCGACGAACGCGCAGGACGTCGAGGTCACCGTCTCGGCCGAGGGGGTCGCGCCGGCGACGACGTCGGTGAAGAAGGACAAGGGCGGACCCGAAGAAGCCGACTGAGTCATTCGGCGCACACGCGCACGACGACCGGCGCGCCGAGTAGTTCGTACCTGATTCGGGACCTCGCGTGGGCCTGTCCGGATCGTCGGTCTTTTGATGAGTCGTGCGAACTGTTTTTGTCGCGAATCATTGAATCGCAGCCAAGGACCCTCTATCGTCCGCCGCCCGAGCCGCTGCGGTTCGGTGGGCACGGGGGGTATGAGATTGGAACATCGTTGGTGCATCGGCGCGTGGGCGACTGACGGCGGACTTGGTGGTGTCGTCCGATGATGCGCGGTCTGGTCGCCGCGAGTCTGCGGGCGCGCGGCGTCGTGGTCGCGCTGGCGGTCGTCGTCCTCGGTCTCGGCGTGCTGCAACTCACGAGTATGCCGGTCGACGTACTTCCGGAGTTCGGCAAGACCACGGTCGAGGTACGCACTGAAGCGCTTGGTCTGTCGGCGTACGAAGTCGAGCAGTTGATCACCGCGCCGATGGAGCAGAACCTGCTCAACGGCGTTGCCTACCTCGAGGACATCTCGTCGAAGTCGGTTCCCGGGCTGTCGTCGGTGGTGCTCACGTTCGAGGACGGCACCAGCGAGATCGATGCCCGCCAGGTCGTGCAAGAACGACTGACCGAGGCGTCCAAGGCCTTGCCCAACGTGTCGAAGGCGCCGACGCTCCTCCAGCCGCTCTCGTCGACCAGCCGGGTCATGATGATCGGGCTCCGGGGGACCGAGCTTCCGCTCATCGAGCTCTCCACTTTCGCCCGCTGGGAACTCCGGCCGCAGCTGATGAAGGTGCCCGGGGTCGCAAATATCTCGATCTGGGGCCAGCGTGACGAGCAGCTCCAGGTTCTCGTCGACCCACAGCGGCTCGTCGCCGAGGGACTCACGCTCGATCAGATCATCAGTACGACGGGCAACGCGCTCTGGGTGTCGCCGTTGAGCTTCCTCAAGGCCAGCGCGCCGGGCCGCGGCGGGTTCATCGACACCCCGGCCCAGCGACTCGGCGTGCAACACATCAGCCCCATCCTCACGGCCGAGGACTTGGCGCGTGTCGCCATCGAGCCAGGAACGCCGACCTCACCCGACCAAGGTCCACGCCCTCCCGCCAAGCAGCTCGGCGCCGTCACCACGGTGCAGAAGGGTCACCAACCGCTCATCGGCGACGGCGTCGTCGCCGACGAGACCGGTCTGATGCTCGTCGTGGAGAAGCTCCCGAATGCGAACGCGGTCACGGTCACCGAGGGCGTCGAGGCCGAGCTCAGAAAGCTTGGCCCGGGACTTCGCGGCATCGAGGTCGAGTCCTCGATCTTCCGACCCGCCACCTACATCGAGACCTCGCGCGACAACCTCCTCGGCCTGCTCTTGATCGGCCTGGCGCTCGGGATCCTCGTCCTGGCCGCCTTGACGTTCTCGTGGCGATCGGTGCTCGTCACCGTCGCCGCGGCGGCGGTGTCACTCGCCGGATCCGTGCTGGTGCTCGACTGGCTCGGCGAGACGCTCAACGTCATGGTGCTGGCGGGGATGGTGCTCGCGATCGTCGTCCTCATCGACGACGCAGTGCAAGACCGCCATAGCATTCAGCGCGGCCTCGCCGACCCCGTCGCCGACGATGCCCCGGGCGACGAAGCTGAGGTTGTCAACCTCGACGCGACCGGACGCCGCATCCTGCGCGGCTCGAGCGCAGTACGCGGTCCCCTCGGCTATGCCACGGTCGCGCTCCTCCTCACGCTGGGCCCGCTCCTCGTGTTGACGGGGGAGTCGGACGCATTCCTCCCGGTGATCGCGCGGGCGTTCGCCGTCTCGGTCGTGGTCTCGATCGGCGTCGCCATGACCCTGACCCCGGCGTTGAGCCGATTGCTCGGCCCGCCGCCTGGTCGGCTCGTACGGGAGTCGCCGGCGGCGGCGACGACGGCGCGCGTCTACGGGCGACTCGTCGATCGGGCTACTGGTACCCCGATGATCGCCTACGGGGCGCTCGTGCTCGTTGCGGTGGTCGGCCTCGGTTCGATGGCATTCCTCGAGCGTCCCGACTCGTTGGTGCCCCGATTCGAAGACACTGACCTGCTCGTTCGCTGGGAGGGCCCGACGGGGACGTCACTCCCCGAAATGAACCGCATCAGTGCGCGCATCAGCCGTGAACTCCGTCGACTCCCCGGGATCGACAACGTCGGCGCCCACACCGGTCGGGCGGTGTTGTCGGACGACATTGGCGGCGCCAACGCGGGCGAGCTGTGGGTCAGCATCGATCCGACCGTTGACTACGGCCAGACCCTCGACCGGGTCAAGCAAGTGGTCAACGGGTACCCGGGCATCGGGCGCGGAGTGACCGAGTACTCCAGCGACCGAATCGCCGACGTGCTCGCGGCCGAGCCGGGCGACGTCACCGTCCGCGTGACCGGGCAGAAGTACGACGTCCTCGTGGCGAAGGCGGCCGAGCTAGCCCGCGGACTCCAAGCCATCGACGGCGTGACCGACACGACCGTCGAACGGGTCGATCTCGAGCCGACGGTCGAGGTCGACGTCGACCTCACCGCGGCCGAGCAGGCGGGCATCAAGCCGGGCGATGTTCGTCGGCTCGTCGCGACCTACGTTCAGGGACTCGAGGTCGGATCGCTCTTCGTGGACCAGAAGGTGTTCGAGGTCGTGGTCCAGGGCGTGCCCGAACTCCGGGGCGACCTGAAGGACATCCAGAACCTACCGATCGCCACCCCGAACCAAGGGCTGGTCCCACTCGCCAGCCTCGCGAAGGTCGAGATCGGACCGAACCCGAGTGTCATTACCCATGAGGGAGTCGTGCGCAGCCTGGACGTGCACGCGTACGTCGACGGTGACATCGACGACATCCTGGGCGAGGTCGACGACGTCGTTGCGGCCACGAGCTTCCCTCGCGAGCACCACGCGGTGGTCCTCGGCGATGCCGAGGCCCGCAGCTCGGCTCGCACCCAGTTCATCTTCGTGGTGTTGGGCATCGCGCTGGCGATCTTCCTGCTGCTCCAGGCCGCGTTCACGAGTTGGCGGCTCGCAAGCGCAACGTTCGTCACCGTGCCGGTCGCCTTGGCGGGTGGCGCCGTGGCCGCCCTGATCGACGGCGGAACAATCACCATCGGCTCCGTGGTCGGCTTCATCGCCGTGCTCGGTATCGCCATTCGGTTCACCACCGTCACAGTCCGACGGTTCCAGCACCCCGACCCCGACGACGTTGCTGGCGATCCGGTGGCACCGACACGCGAGTTCGTCGTGACGACGGCACGCGACGGCGCGCTGCCGATCGTGACCACGGTGATCGTCGGGATCGCGGTGTTCCTGCCGATGCTCGTGGCGGGGTCGCGGCCGGGGAGCGAGATCGTGCATCCCCTTGCCGTCGTGCTCGTCGGCGGTCTCATCACCGCCGCGGTGTTCGCGCTGTTCGTGCTCCCGACCCTCTACCTGCGGTTCGCGCCCGCGGCCGCACATGGGAACCGGCGCCGCCGCGGTGGCACGGGCGAGCGGTCGCCCCGGTCGGCCCGCGGCCGACAGCTCCACGCGGTCTCCGCATCGGATCTTCCCATCAGACTGGAGGAACACTCATGAAGCATCGGTGGTGCGCCCTGGCGCTCGTCGCGCTGATGCCCCTGGCCGCGGCCTGCTCGCGGGTCGAGGCGACCGAGTCCGCGTATGAGGACCCGGCCACGTTGACCCCGGCACCCGAAGGCGAGTCGGAGCTGATGCAGGTCACGTTCACCCGGAAGGCGATCGAGCGCATCGGTATCGAGACCGCTCCAGTCGTCTCGAGCCTCGAAGGCCTGGTCGTTCCCTACGGCGCGATCCTGTACGACCCGGATGGCAGCACGTGGGTATTCACTGAGGTCAAGGAGCGAACCTTCCACCGGGTCCCGGTCACGGTCGCCGACATTCGCGGGTCGGAGGCCATCCTCACCGCGGGACCGCTCGCCGGGACACCCGTAGTGCGCGTCGGGGCGTCCGAGCTGTTCGGCGCCGAGCACGAGCTCGGCGCGCACTGACCGCGCGCTCGGCCATCGAGGAATTGGGAATCACGTTGCGATGATGAGTTGGATCGTTCGATCGAGCTTGAAGTTCCGGTACCTCGTCGTCGCGCTCGCCGGGGGGATGATGATCGCCGGCATCGGGATCGTGCAGGACATGCCCGTCGACGTGTTCCCGGAGTTCGCGCCGCCGAAGGTCGAGATTCAGACCTCCTGCCTCGGGCTCACCTCGGCCGAGGTCGAGGAGCTTGTGACCGTGCCCCTGGAGCAGACCCTTCAGGGGTTGCCGCGGGTCGACGTCGTCCGGTCCAAGTCGGTGCCGCAGCTGGCCTCGATCCAGCTGCTGTTCACCAAGGGGACGAACCTGCTGCGCTCCCGCCAGCTCGTCTCTGAGCGCGTGGGCGCGATCACGCCGACGCTCCCCACCTGGTGTACCCCACCCAAGATGCTCCAACCGCTGTCGGCGACGAGCCGAGTCATGAAGATCGGGCTTCGGTCCGACACGTTGAGCGTCATGGACCAATCGATTCTGGCGCGCTACCAGATCCGGACCCGCCTGCTGCGGGTGCCCGGCGTGGCCAACGTCGCGATCTGGGGGCAGCGCAACAAGCAGCTCCAGGTCCAGGTGCTGCCGGACAAGTTGCTCGAACACGGGATCACCCTTGATGCCGTCCGCAAGGTGACCTCCGATGCGTTCGAGCAAGGATTGCTCAGCTACTCGGGTGGCGCCGCGATCGGGACGGGCGGGTTCCTCGAGACCGACAACCAACGGCTCTCCATCCAGCATCGGATGGTGATCGAGACACCCGTGGATCTGGCGAAGGTCCCGGTCGGGGTGGGGAAAAACGGCGAACGGCTCGTCATCGGCGATGTCGCCGAGGTCCGCAACGGCCACCAGCTCCTGATCGGTGATGCGGTCATCGACAACGGCCCGGGCCTCATGCTCATCGTCGAGAAGTTGCCGTGGGGGAACACCCTCGACGTCACCAAGGGCGTTGAGGCCGCGATGAAGGAGATACAACCCAGCCTCAAGGGGCTCGAGGTCGACACGACGATCTTCCGTCCGGCCACCTTCGTCGAGCTCGCGATCAGCAACCTGACCGAGACCCTCTTCATCGGATCGTTGCTCGTCGTCCTCGTGCTGGTCCTGTTCCTCTTCTCATGGCGCAGCGCGCTCATCAGTGTCGTCACGATTCCGATCTCGCTCATGGCCTCGGGTCTCGTGCTCGCGGCGCAGGGCGCCACCATCAACACGATGGTGCTCGCGGGGATGGTGATCGCGCTCGGCGCAGTCGTTGACGATGCGATCGTCGACACCGAGAACATCGTGCGACGACTCCGGATCCATCGCGCCTCGAACGATGACGAGCGGTCCACCGCCAAGGTCATTTTCGACGCCTCGATCGAGGTACGCGGCGCGATCGTGTACGCGTCGATGATCGAAGCGCTGGCGTTGCTGCCCATCTTCTTCCTGACCGGATTGACCGGCTCGTTCTTCCAGCCGCTCGCCTACACCTACGCGCTCGCGGTGCTCGTGTCGATGCTCGTCGCGCTGATCGTCACACCGGCGCTGAGCATGATCCTGCTGACGCGCGGTTCGCTCGCGCGCGGGGAGTCGCCGATCGTTCGGGTGTTGAAGCGTTGGTACTCCGGCGGCCTCAGCCGGATCATCGCCAGTCCCAGGCCGGCGATGGCGCTCGTCGCGCTGCTGGTCGTTGGCGGGGTCGCCGTCGTGCCCCAACTCGGACAATCGCTCCTGCCCGACTTCAAGGAACGTGACTTCCTGATGCACTGGGTCACGAAGTCCGACACGTCGCTCCCCGAAGAGGTCCGCATCAGCACCGAGGCGTCCAAGGAGCTCCGCCAGATCCCGGGCGTGCGCAACTTCGGGGCGCACATCGGCCAGGCGCTGATGGGTGACGAGGTCTACGGCGTGTACTTCGGTGAGAACTGGATCAGCGTGGAGCCCGGCGAGGACTACGACGAAACCCTCGCCCGGATCCAGGAGACGGTCGACGGGTATCCCGGCCTCAAGCGCGACGTGCAGACCTACCTCAAGGAGAGGATCCGCGAGGTCCTCACGGGATCCGGTGAGGCGGTCGTGGTTCGGATCTCCGGTCCGAAGCTGAGCACGCTCTACGCGACGGCCGACCGCGTGCTCGATGTCGTCAAGGACGTGGACGGCACGATCGACGAGGCCCGGGAACAGCTCGACAACGTTCCCCAGATCGAGATCGAGGTCGACCTCGAAGCGGCGCGCCAGTCCGGGATCAAGCCCGGCGACGTTCGCCGCGCGGCCGCGACCTTCCTGGCCGGCGAGGAGGTGGCCGACACCTACCGGGATGGCAAGGCCTTCGACGTCATGGTCTGGACCCCTGAGCGGTACCGCACCAGCCTGACCGACGTCCGGTCGTTGCTCATCGACACTCCTGACGGTCGCAAGATCCCGATTACCGATGTCGCCCGGATCGAGGTCAAGGAGACCCCGAGCTCCATCCCGCGCGACCAGCTGACGCGACGCATCGACGTCGGCGCCAACGTCGACGGTCGTGACATCGGCTCCGTAGTCGAGGAGATCAACGAGAAGCTCAAGAGCGTCAAGATGCCGCTCGGTTACAAGGCCGAGGTGCTGGGCGAATACAAGGAGCGACAGGAAGCTGACCGCAGCCTCCTGTTCTGGGGGCTGGTCGCGGCGGGCGGAATCTTCTTCATCCTCGTCGTGAGCTTCAAAAGCTCCCGGCTCGCGGCATTGTCGTTCTTCACTTTGCCGATGGCCCTCGTCGGCGGCGTACTCGCGGCCTACGCGTTCAGTGATGGTGTGATCTCGCTCGGGTCGTTGGTCGGGTTCTTCACAATCCTCGGCATCGTCGCCCGGAACGGCATCATGCAGATCAGCCATTACCAGCACCTCGAGGAACACGAAGGCGAGACCTTCGGCCCCGAGCTTGTCCTACGCGGTTCCAAGGAACGCCTCGCTCCGATCCTCATGACCGCGCTGACGACGGGACTGGCCCTCGTTCCGCTGATGGTCTCGGGCAACATCCCGGGTCAGGAGATCGAGTACCCGATGGCAATCGTGATCCTCGGCGGACTCGTCACCGCGACGCTGCTCAACCTGTTCATCGTTCCGTCGCTCTACTTACGATTCGCGCGTCCTCGCGCGTCGCGATCGTCGACCGAGCCCGCCACGAACTGAGGTTCGCCCCCGCCGGTTTTCCGCGTTCACGAACGCGTTGATGCAGGTCAGGGCGGGGAGTCGGCGATCGTCGGCCGGGGCACCTAGGGTAAGAAACACGCCTGACGGGTTCAGTCCCTCGGTCACCGCGCCGATACCACTTCGTGGTTGGCGCATCGGAGTGTCGATCGAGCGGACAGCCCCATTCCTAGCCGGCGATCGTAGGGAGACCCTGTGTTCATCGTCCTCATTGTCCTGGCCACCTATGCAATCGCATGGTGCGCCCTGGCCCTCTCGGACCGCCACGCGTGGAGTGGCCTGGCCGATGACGCCGGCGGGATCGGTGCGGACGCGTCGGAAACGACCGTCGAGCACCGTCAGGCCGCCTGAGCGAAGCGAGCGACTTCGGGAGGTTGGGCAGCTCACTGACCCGACCACCGACGAAACGAACGCGGCGACGCGCCCCAGCGTTGGATCTCTTAGACGCGGTCCGAGCAGGCGCTGCCACAGGGGAGTAGACAAGGTCGTCCGGGCCACGGGAACTGCATGATGGCCCGCCGTGAGGGGGGCCCGAATGAAGCGTCCGTTCATCGTCATCGCCGTATGTCTCGGTCTTCTTGGGGCGGCGTGCGGCCGGAGTGATTCCTCCGGGGGTGGGGGCGACACCACCTCCACGACGGGCGGAGGCGCCCCGACCGCGAAGTCGGCCGACTTCGGCACCCTGACCGACGTATGCCAGAAGGGGAAGCCCTCCGGGTCGCCGACCCAGGGTGTCACTCCGACCGAGATCCGGATCGGCACGTTCTCCGACGCCGGGTTCGTCGGCCGGCAAGGGCTCAATCAGGAGTTCTTCGATACGGCGGAAGTGTTCGCGAAATGGTGCAACGACCGCGGCGGCATCAACGGCCGCTCGATCGTGATCGACCAACGCGATGCGGCACTCACCAACGTCACGGCGCGGATGACCGATGCGTGCGCCGAGGATTTCATGATCGTCGGTGGCGGTGCCACCTTCGACCAGGACGGCGTGGAGACGCGGTTGAAGTGTCTGCTTCCCGACATCGCCGGATTCGTGGTCAGCAAGGCGGCACGCGGCGCGGACCTGGTCGTGCAGCCGCTTCCGAATCCGTTGACGGGACTCGCGATCGGCCTGCTCCGGTACCTCGGGCGGACCTTCCCGAGCGCGACCGACCACGTGGGGGTGCTCACGGGCGACATCGAGACCACCAAGGTCGTGGCCGACGACAATGCGGCGGCGGCGAAATCGCTCGGCTGGAAGATCGTCTACAACGACGTGTACCCAGTGGTTGGTCTGGCCGACTGGACTCCGTACGCGCAGAAGCTCAAGGACAGTGGCACGAAGGGGCTCATCTGGGTCGGCGAGCCGGAGGGCCTCGCCGCGTTGCTCGGTGCGTTGCGTGACATCAACTACCAGCTCGACTTCATCCGGGCCGATGCCAACCACTACGACCAGAAGGTGATCCAGCTCGCCGGGCCTTCGCTGGCCGACGGCAATCTCTTCATCAACAGCGCGTTCTATCCGTTCGAACTCGCGAAGCCGACGAATGCGACGGGCCAGTACCTCCAGGCGTTCGAGGACTACAAGCCGGACGGTAAGAAGCGTACCTACCTCGGCCTCCAGGCATGGTCGGCGTGGTTGCTGTTCGCGCAGGCCGCATCGAGTTGTGGCAACGAGCTGACCCGAACCTGCGCCTACGACGCGGCCAAGCAGGTCACGTCATGGACCGGCGGCGGCCTGCACGCGGAAACCTCACCGGGAGCGAATGGCGGCACCGAGTGTTACGCGGCCCTGCGGGCCACGCCCGACGGGTTCGTCCTCGTGACCGACACCAACCCGAATCGGGGGATCTACAACTGCAACCCGAAGAACACGATCGCCCGGCCGAAGGACCCCGCCGACGTCACAACCCTGAAGGACGTCGGTCAGGACATCAAGAACATGAAATAGTCACGGCTTCATGTCGCAGACGGTGGTTCCAGTGAACGCTGAGGTCCACGCTCGCCGCTGGTGGGTGCTCGGTGTGTTGTGTCTCGCGGTGTTCACCACGATGGTGGATACCTCGATCGTCAACGTGGCCTTGCCGAGCCTGGTGCGCGAGCTCGGCGCGTCGACCCGGGAACTGTTGTGGATCGTCGATTCGTACAACCTGGTGTTCGGTGCCCTGGTCCTGGCGGCGGGCAGCCTGAGCGATCGGTTCGGTCGCAAAGGCTCGCTGCTCCTCGGCTTGGCCGTGTTCGGGCTGGCGAGTGGCGCCGGTGCGTTGGCCACCGACACAGCCCAACTCACCGCCGCGAGGGTCGTGATGGGCATCGGCGCCGCAATGGTCTTCCCGGCCACGCTCTCGATCATCACCAACGTATTCCCGGATCGCACCGAACGGGCCACCGCCATCGGCGCCTGGGGCGCGACTGCGGGCCTGGCCGTCGCGCTCGGACCGATCACCGGTGGCGTGCTGTTGGATTCGTACTGGTGGGGGAGCATCTTCGTGGCCATGGTGCCGGTCGCCGCGGTGGCGATCGTGCTCGTCGCACTCATCGTGCCGACGTCACGAGACCCGTCGGTGCCTCCGCTCGATTTCCCCGGTCTGCTCCTGTCGATCCTCGGCCTCGGGTTGTTGGTGTACACGATCATCGAGGCGCCGGGCACCGGCTGGGTCACGGCCCGGACGCTCGGCGGGTTCGCGGCTGCGTTGGTCGTGCTGAGCATCTTCGTACTGGTCGAGCTTCGAGCGGCGACCCCCATGCTCGACGTCTCGCTGTTTCGCAACCCTCGGTTCTCTGCCGCGAGCGGGTCGGTGGCGGTGGCGTTCTTCGCGTTGTTCGGCTTCCTCTTCCTGGTGACGCAGTACTTCCAGTTCGCGAAGGGCTACAGCGCGTTGAGTACCGGGGTGCGGATGTTGCCGGTCGCGGTGTCCGTGGGCGTCACGGCGTTGATCGGCACGCAACTCGCCGTGCGGTACGGGAGCCGGCTCGTTGTCGGGTCCGGTCTCGCGACGATGAGCCTCGGCTTCCTCTGGTTCTCCGCCGACACGGCCGGGACCTCGTACCCCGTGCTGGCGCTCCAGATGGTCGTAGCCGGCATCGGGATCGGGCTCACTTCCGCACCGGCCACCGAAGCGATCATGGATATCGTGCCGCCGGAACAGGCCGGGATCGGCTCCGCGGTGAACGATGCGACGCGCGAGATCGGCGGGACGCTCGGCGTCGCCGTGCTCGGCAGCGTGTTCGCCTCCTTGTACGTCGCCGCGATCGACGAGTCCGAAGCGACGCCGGGCGTACCTGCCGCGGCGCGGGCCGTGGCGCGCGAGTCCTTGGGCGCGGCGCAGGAAGTCGCGCGCAGTGTCGCCGGCGGGCAGGGACTGCTCGACGCGGCGGTCGGCGGGTTCTTCGACGGCTTCGCGGCCGGCGCGCTACTCGCGGCCGCGGTCACGCTTGTGGCGAGTGTCGTCGCATTCACGGTGCTGCCCCGGGGGCACGACTCGTCTCGGTCGCTGGACGAGCCGGAGATCCTCGACCTCACGGCGGTCGAGACGGCCGAGGTGGCGGGCTCGTCGTTCGACGACCTGCTCCCGAGCGGCCGCTGAGGCGGGTCGTGGAACTCAAGACGATCACGTACGAACCGGCCGGTGTAGGGATCGCGCTCCTCACCCTCAACCGACCGCAGCGCCTCAACGCCTGGACGGGCCGGATGCACACCGAGTTTCGCTGGGTGATGGATCAGGCGGAGCGTGACGACAACGTTCGCGTTGTCATCATCACGGGCGCGGGCCGCGGGTTCTGCGCCGGCGCCGACACCACCGCGCTCGAAGGTCATGCGGAACGGGGAGGGTATGACCCCGGGACTCCAGCCGACCTGGCGCAACCGGCCACATCCTCGGTCGCCAGTTTCCAGGCCGACTTCGCGTGGCTGCTCGGGATGGAGACGGTAACGATCGCCGCGGTCAATGGCCCGGCCGCGGGCGTCGGGCTCGCGCTCGCGTGCTGGTGCGACCTGCGGTTCGTCGCGGCCGAGGCAAAGCTCACGACCGCGCACGGGCGTCTGAATCTGCCCGCCGAGTTCGGGTTGTCATGGCTCCTGCCGCGGCTCATCGGGCTCACCCACGCCAACGACCTGCTGCTGTCGAGTCGCGTGTTCGTCGGGCGGGAAGCCGGTGAGCTGGGGCTAGCGAATCGCGTGTTCGACGATGCCGCGGCGGTCGTGCCGGCGGCGGTGGCCTACGCGACCTCGCTCGTCGGCGAGATCGCGCCAGCATCGTTGGCGACAACGAAGCGCCAGATCGCGCTCGATCAACTGCACGACGACCCGGCGGCGGCAGTTGTCGAGGCCCAACGGCGCTTGGACGTGATGATGACCCAGCCCGACTACGCCGAAGGGGTCCGTGCGTTCGCCGAGAAACGGGCGCCACGGTGGGGTCAGCCACCTCGCGCGAGTTGAGTCTGAGCGTCAGCTCCGCGTGCGATACGAGGACCGGTGCGTTTCTCTACGCCCGTGGCGATCGGCCAAAAGCGCGTGGTTGAGCTCGATGAGAAGTGGGAAGACCTCGCCCGGCACGACAGTCGTGCTGTAACTCCTCAGGAGGGTTCACATGCTCGGATTCCTGCTCTATCTCCTCATCATCGGTGTGCTTGCCGGATTCGTCGCGCGCTTGCTGGTCCCCGGGCGAGACGACATGAGCGCCGGCGCGACCATCGTGCTCGGGATCATCGGGTCCTTCATCGGCGGCTTCCTCGGATGGGCGTTGTTCGGGAAGGACTTCTCCGAAGGCGCACTTCAAGCATCGGGCATCATCGGCTCGATCGTCGGTGCCGTCGTGGCACTCCTCGTCTATCGCGCCGTGACGAACCGGTCGCACGCCGGCATTGCCAATCGGTAGTTCGGTTGAAGCGTTCTGCCCAGCGTTCCGACGCGTCGTGCGTCGTCCACCAAGGAGAGAAAACCTATGGACATCGTTCGAAACGCCGACGGCACACTGGTCGTTCCCGTGCGCGAGGAACGGCTCCACAAAGCTGACCCGTCGGATACCGCGTCAGAGGGCGGCGTTGAAGCCACCTTCCCCACGAGCCGCGTGCTCCATCCTGGGGAAGGTGGCTACGACGAGGCGCTCGCCGAGTGGGATCTCGAACAGAATCCCGATCGGGAACCCGTTGTCTCGACCGCCGCCGGACGAGACGAGGCAATGGCGCTCGTGCATGCCGTAGCGACCTCGCCCGATCATGCGGTCGCGCCAGCGGTCGAGGCCCTCGATGACCCTGAGGCGAGCGGCGAAGCGTTACGTCACGTGCTCGTCGGTGGCGTTCATTCGGTCGAGGCCTTCGCCGCCGAGGTCGCCGAGGCCGAGGGCGGTGACGTGCTGCCCGCTCACCAGGCAACCAAGATCATCGGCGAGGTACTGGCCGAGCTCGACGGCTGATCACCGGAGGCGCGCACGTACCAATGCCCCCGGGTTTCGTCGGGATTCGCACCGGGTAGCACCGGGGTGAAAGTTGTCTGACTGCCAGGAGGCCTGATGAGCGAGATCTGGATCTGGAGTATCTGGAGCGACGTCCCGAACGGTGGGGGAGCAGCGGTGCCCGCCGACCTCGTCGGATACCGGGTGGAGGCCTCCGACGGCCACATCGGGGAGGTCGACGAGGCTTCGTTCGACACCGACTCGAGTTGTCTGATCGTCGATACCGGGTTCTGGATTTTCGGCAAGCAGCGCATGGTGCCGGCAGGTCTCGTCGAACGGATTGACGAACCCAACCGCACGCTCCACCTCTCGTGCACCAAGGAAGTGGTCAGAGCGGCACCCGACTTCGACCCCGCCCTGGTTCACGATTCCGGACATCGTGATGCCGTCGGCGACGCGTTTGCCCCGTCTCGATATGTCGGTATGACCGGTGATCCCATCGGCCCGCACAAAGGCCCGGGACGCGGCTCCGAGTCCTGAAGAGACACGGCGGAGGACGAAACCCAACCGGAGCGTTCGAAGAAACAAGGGTGCGCCGAGCCGGAGTTCCAACCTGGGCAGGGTAGGTCAGTCTCACGGCTCCGGCGCACCCATTGGTGTCTACCCGTCACGCCGCAGTGCGAAACGTACGTCGGCGACGCCAGTGACGTTCGACGTCTCTCAGGTTTGGTCGTGGGTGGGAGCGGGTACAGCCTGGTCCAGTCTCGAACGTGGAGGAACAACCATGGATATCCGTCAAACAGAACCAGTCAGTCGGCAAGATCGCCGTATCGAACGGGCATCGTGGGTTCCGACCCTCGGGCCGGGCATGGTGTTGGGCGCGATCGGCACGCTCGGTCTCGTGGTGTCGATGTTCATGTCGTGGCGGTCGACCGATGTGCACCCGAGCGGGATTCCTTTCGCCTTCCTGTTCGACAGCGGAACCACCGGCCAGGACCCTTCGATCCTGCTCGCGTTGATCCCGATGGCGTTGCTGCTCGGCGTCGGCACCGTGATGCCGCGAGCCTCGGCGGCCCGCGTCGTCGGCGCGCTCGGCACGATCGTCGTGGTGGTGCTGTTCGCATTCCAGCTGAGTCAGCAAGTGGACAAGCTTCCGGGCACCAACTGGGGTGACTTGCTCGAGACCGGCTTCTACGTCGCGGCCATCTCGGCGCTCGTGGGCCTCGTGAGCGGATTCCTGCCGTCGGGTTGGTCGGAGCGCCGTTCGAGCCGGACGGAGTCGATCGTCGACAACGGTCGGGGTGTGAACTTCGACGAACCTCGGGTCTGACTGACCCGGACCGTCCTTCAGTCCGTCGAATCGCGGAGACCGGCTCCGGCATCAGCAGATGCCGGAGCCGGTTCCGCGGCCGGCTGGGTCAGTAGGGCGGCGGGAGACTTTCCGGACCACGCATGGTCGAAGGTCCAGTCGGGGTTCTTGCGGGCGGAGTCGGTGTCGTAGGTGACGCGACCGTCGGCGAGCGAGGTAATGGGTGCGACCCACGGTCCTTCAAGAGCGCCGGCGCCGGGGGTGCCGTGACTGAGCACCTCGTCCTCGAAGCAGTCGAGCACGCTACCGATGACCGCTTGATGCTGCATCGCCAGTGAGCAACGCGCTCCACTCGTCATGGTCTGGAGATTCGCGGCAATCATCCGGAGATCCGACTCGACGTCGCGGTCGAGATCCTCGGACCGGTCGATCCGAGCGAGTGCGTCGGCGACGGCGAGGCCATCGTCTTTGCACGGAGTGCACTGACCGCACGATTCGACCGCAAGGAATCGAGACGCTCGCGCGGCGACCGTCGCCATCGGCGCAGTGTCGTCGAGAACGATGAACGCGGCGCTGCCCAGGCCAGAACCGATTTCGCTCATACCCTCCCAGCTCACGAGGACATCGAGTCGACTTCCCGGGATGAGCGCCGACGCGACGCCCTGCATCACCGCCTTGACGTGGCGTCCCTCGCGTACCCCACCACCAATCGCGTCGATGACGGCCGCGAGTGTCGTACCCATCGCGACCTCGCCGACGCCGGCGTGCATTGTGTCGCCGGTGACGGTGCATACGGCAGTACCCGGCGAGTCGTCCGTTCCGATCGACCGAAACCACACCGCACCCTTCGCGAGGATCAGCGCGCAATGAGCCAGCGTCTCGACGTTGTCGACCAGACAAGGTGGCGCGACCGACTCACCGGTCGGACCGGCGAGTTCCACTCGCGCGACGGATCCGGATTCCTCGGGCATGTTCTCGTCGATCCCGCGTCGGTATGGCGGCGTGACGCGAGGGAAAGGATGCCGACCGTCGATGCATTCGAGGAGCGCAGTCTCTTCGCCCAGTAGGTATTCGCCGGGACCTTCGAACACCTCGAGTGTTACGCCGGCGGCCCAGCCGGCGGCCTCAAGCTCGGCGATCGCGGTGCGTACCCGGACTGCGACCTTGCCGAACGATCGTTTCATGCCGACGACGATGCGGTCGGCACCGACGGCCAAGGCGGCGATGAGCGCACCTTCGAGTGTGCGGTACGGATTCCGCAACAACAATTCCCGATCCTTGAACGAGCCGGGCTCACCTTCCGCGGCGTTGACCACGACGGTGGTCGGTTCGGTCGCGGCGCGATTCGCGGCGACCGTGCGCCATTTGGTTCCGGTCGGGAATCCGCCGCCGCCGCGTCCGCGCACACCCGATACCACCACTTCGTCGATGGTCGCTTCAGGGCCCAACCGGCGGGCTGCGTCGAGTCCGAGGCCGCCGCCAATGCGGACGTACGCATCCAGGCTCGGGACGGGGATCTCATCGAGCACCCGATAGACGAGCGTCTCCGTGTGCAAGGTGTTCGGCATTGGACCCCTTCCTCTCCAATCGTTCCCAAAACGTCCTGTGTCCAAACACTGCTCGCTCGGTCACCGCACTGGGGCGAATCGGCCCCAGCACGGTCGCCGATCACACGTTGTGCCGTAGGTTGAACGCCGGAGGACGATGACGATGACGAAATTCCGAGGGTGGCCCGAGGCGGCCTTCGACTTCTACGCACGCCTCGAGATCGAGAACACCAAGTCGTTCTGGCAGGCGAACCGTCCGATCTACGACAAGGCGGTGCGCGCCCCCTTCGAGGCGCTTTCCGACGTGATCGAAGCCGAGTACGGACGACTCCGTCTGTTCCGTCCCTACCGCGACGTGCGCTTCTCCAAGGACAAGACGCCCTACAAAACGGCAGCCGGTGCGGTGACCGAGGGTCCCGATGGTGCGATCTACTACGTGCAAGTGAGCGCCGAGGGTCTCTTCGTCGGCTGTGGTTACTACGACCTGGCGTCGGATCAGTTGGAACGGTGGCGGGCGGCCATCGACGACGAGCGCACCGGTGCTCGGATCGTCACGGTGGTCGACGCGCTCCGCGCCGACCGCTTCGAGATCGGCGCGATGCAGACACTCAAGACCGCGCCGCGTGGCTACCCCCGTGATCACGCGCGCATCGAACTGCTGCGGATGAAGGGCCTGACCGCAGGCAAGACGTTCGCGGTGGCGAAGTGGATGCACGGACCCGGGGCCGCGACCCGGATCACCGATGTGTGGGCGAAGTGCGCCGCGATGAACGCATGGTTGGCCTCGGCCGTTGGTCCCAGCACCTTGCCTCCACCGGAACCGGACTGAGCGGAGCGCGTCCTTTGCGTTCGGGTCAGGCTGACGCGAGCGCGTCCCCGTGCCAGGTGGGCACGCCGCGCAACCGCGGTCGCCCGGTCACCCACGCGCGCGTGTCCGATCCGAGTTCGGCATCGATCGGGGTCTCCAGGTGGCGTAGCCCGCGGCGCACAGCATCGTCCGGAGCGATGCGACGTCGGGTCGTCCGTCGTGATGAGCAGGATGTTCGGTCGCGGGCGCGTTTGACGGCGCCCCCGAAGCCAGGTAGTTTACCAGCTAGTTATTTAACTGACTCAGAAATGACGGAGGACGGCGATGACTGCCACGATGGACGTCGACCAACTCGACCTGACGTTCGCGGCGTTGGCCAACCCGACGCGCCGGGCCATCCTGGAGCGGCTCACGCAGGGCGAGGCCAACGTCAACGATCTCGCGGCACCGTTTGCCATGACGCTCCCCGCGATCTCGAAACACCTCAAGGTGTTGGAGCGCGCCGGGCTCATCGTGCGAGGCCACCACGCGCAGTTCCGCCCATGTGCGATCGACGCCGCGCCCTTGGCCGCGGTGGCGACGTGGACCGAGCGGTACCGGCCGATCTGGGAGTCGCGCTTCGACCGTATGGATACCTATCTCACCCAACTCCGAACCCAAGGAAAGTCAGGCGATACCGATGAGTGACACTCCGCCGAACGCGCAAGATGCTGTGGTGATCGAGCGCGTGGTCGACGCGCCGATCGATCTCGTATGGCAGTTGTGGACCCGGGCCGAACACTTCCAGGCCTGGTACGGGCCGACGGGCGCGACGATCCCGGTGGCCACGATGGACGTTCGCGTCGGCGGGACGCGTCATATCGGGATGGCGATGGAGACGCCGAACGGCGCGATGCAGATGTGGTTCGTGGGGGAGTACCGCGAGATCGACGAGCCGAATCGACTCGTGTACACCGAGTCCATGGCCGACGAGCAGGGCAACGTCAAGACGGCCGCCGAGATGGGAATGCCGGCCGATCACCCGACCGTGACCGAGATCGTGGTTGAACTCGAGGACCTCGGTGGCCGCACGAAGATGGTGGTCACCCACGTCGGGATTCCCGAAGGCTCTCCCGGTGCCATGGGTTGGAACATGGCGCTCGACAAGCTCGACGCGCTGGCGTCCGGCCTCAGCGACCGGTGAACACGGGATCGCGCTTCTCGAGGAACGCGCGCGGGCCCTCCGCCGCGTCGGCGCTCATCATCACGTTCATCCCGTGCTCCTGCTCGATGACGAACGCCTCGGCCTCGGGGAGGGTCTCGGTCTGGCGCAGGGTCGCGACAATCGCCTTCACCGCGAGCGGGCCGTTGCGGGCGATCCGGTCGGCGATCTCGCGTGCGGTGGCGAGCGCCTCGCCGTCGGGTACGACTCGATTGATCAGGCCGAGTTGGTACGCGCGCTCGGCGGTGAGGTCGTCGCCGCAGATGAGCATCTCGGCCGCGACGGCATAGCCGACCTGACGGCGGAGCCGCACGGCCGAGCCGGCCATTGGGAACAGACCGCGCTGCACCTCGGTGACGCCGAAGACCGCGCTCTTGCCCGCAACGCGGATGTCGGTGCCTTGAAGAATCTCGGTGCCACCCGCGCGGGCGAATCCTTCGGCCGCGAGAATGATGGGCTTAGTCGGGCGGTACGTCTTGAGCCAAGCGTCGTAGATCATCGACGTGTCGGCTTGGATCCGGGCCATCCACTCGTTCGTCGGGGGGCCGCCGAGCTTGCCGATCTCGGAGAGATCCATGCCGGCACAGAACGTGGTGCCGCGGCCGGTGAGGATCCCGACGCGCAGGTCGTCATCGTCGTCGAGTTGGTGCCACGCGTCGTAGAGGCGACACATCACCTCGGAGTTGACGGCGTTGCGCTTCTCCGGTCGGTTCAGGGTGACCGTGAGGACGGGACCGTCGACCTCGACGATGACGGCAGGCTCGGATTCGGGCACGGATTCCTCCTCGGACGGCGGCTGACTTCAGATGCCGGGAACCTAGGTCAGGGTGAGGTCAGCGTGGCGCGGTCAGGAGATCCGCGGGGATCGGGTTCTTCCCGGCCAGCGCACCGTGCACGGAGATCGGACGGAAGCCGAAGAACCCGCCGCCGGTGACGAAGGTGTGACCGGTGGGGTCCTTCGCGGGATCGAAGTGGGCCGCGACTGCCGCGCCGTGCGCGCCGTTGCGCATGTACTGGGTTGCCGCCTTGGGTGACTCCCACACGGTCAGGGTGGCGACGAGGCGTTGCGGCAGGTTTGACATGGCGGTGCCCCAGATGCCACTCGGAGTTTCGAGGAATTGATGCTCGAGCCCGCGGTTCACGCGCAGGAAGGGAACGACCGTCTTGAGGTACGCCGTGCCGATCGTGATCGCGACACTCGGCCCATTGGCGGACGAATGAAGCGCGGCCTCGGCTTGCATGTCGGCATCGAGGCCGGGCCACACGCCGACCGCCCGAAAGAGTTCCATCCGGACGTGCCACCCGCGGTTGAAGGCCTGGCCGGTACTGTGCTCGGCGAGGAAGTGATCCAGTGCAGCAGCGTCTTCCCAACCCGCGAACATCACTTCGCGGCTGAGTTGCGGACGGGGGATGATTGCGCCCGTGAAGGGCGCGCCGATCCCGGTCCGCGCCGAGTGCAGACCGGGAACGTCGGCGGGCTTCGGTGTGCGGCGCCGGAGGGCGGTGGTCGGGCTGGTGTCGACAACGTGCGCGCTGAAGAGCATGACGGGGGTTTACACCCGTAGGGGAGCGCGTCCGGAATCCGGCCTCAGACCCCGGCGGCGGCGTTGAGTTCGTCGAGGTGGCTCGTGGCTTCGATGTACTCGTTGACCCATCGCTCGATCACCGCGGCGGTCTTCTCCACCTTCTCGAACTGACCGACCACCTGGCCGACGGGGTTGAATGCGACATCGACGGTCTGATCCGGGTACCGGTGGGTCGCCGAGACCGCAATGCCCGAGACCATGTACTGCAACGGCATGCCGAGCGGCTCCGGGTTGCCGGGCGTCTCCCAGGCGTCGGTCCAATCGTTGCGCAACATGCGGCAGGGCTTGCCGGTGAATGATCGGCTGCGGACGGTGTCCCGTGAACCGGCTTCGATGTAGGCAGCTTGCTGCACCGGCGTGTTCTCGGACTCCTCGACCATCAACCACTGCGAACCGGACCACGCTCCTTGGCAGCCCAACGCCAGCGCGGCGGCGATCTGCGCGCCGCTGCCGATCCCGCCGGCGGCGAGCACCGGAACCGGCGCGACCTCCTTGACGACCTGGGGCCACAGCACGATGGAACCGACCTCGCCGCAGTGGCCGCCGCCCTCGCCGCCCTGGGCGATGATGATGTCGACCCCGGCGTCCGCGTGCTTCCGGGCCTGATACGGCGAGCCACACAGCGCGGCGACCTTCCGGCCGGCGCCGTGGATAAGGTCCATGACTTCGGTCGGCGGAGTGCCGAGCGCGTTGGCGATGAGCGTCATCTTGGGGTGTTGGAGTGCGACCTCTACTTGCGGTGTCGCGGTCGCCTCGGTCCATCCGAGCAGCTGGAGTGAGTTGTCCTCGCCCTCGGCGGCGAGGGGCACGCCGTGGCTCGTCATCAGCTCCCGGGCGAACGTGAGGTGTTCCTGGGGGACCATGTCACGCAACATCTGGGCGAGGTCGTCCCCCGACATGTTCGCGTCCATGCCCTCGTACTTGTTGGGGATCACGATGTCGACGCCGTAGGGACGGTCTCCGATGTGCTCGTCGATCCATTGCAGCTCGATCTCGAGCTGTTCGGGGCTGAAGCCCACGGCGCCCAAGACTCCGAACCCACCCGCCTTCGAGACCGCCACGACCACGTCGCGGCAATGGGTGAAGGCGAAGATCGGGAATTCGATGCCGAGGTCGTCGCAGAGGGGGGTGCGCATGGGAACTCCTGGAGTGGGACGAGGCGTCCGGTCGTGGGGGCGGGGGCTCATGATCGTGGAGGGTTTCGCGTGAGGTGTCAAAACGGGGTACTTCGGGTGGGGTGATCTGGGCGAAATGAGGGGTCTGGTCACCGGCGTGAGCGAGCACTAACGTCCCGGCCACGCTGTGAAGAAGGGGGCAGGGATGCTGGGACGAAGTGTTCGGAAGGTGGCGCTGTGCGCGCTCGCCACGGTCGTACTCGCGCCGGTCGCGGTGGCCGGTGCTGCGCCCGGTATCCCGGTCACGCCCACGACCCGGTCGGCACCATCCACGTCGGTACCGAGTGAGGCGCCCGGATTGCCGGTCGACCCTCAGGCCACGTGGGACTCGGCCTACGCCCAGGCGGGCGGGACGCCCACCGCACGGGGAGCGGTCGAGGCCGCCGCCGCGGCCACCGTGTCAGTCTCGCCGTCGACCGATCTCGTGAGCGGGCAGTCGGTCACGGTGACGGGCACCGGCTTGGGCACGGAGTCGGTGGCCGTCCTCCAATGTGTGGCCGGTTTGACCCAGGCCTACGGATGTGACTTGGGGTTTCTGCGGTTCTTGTTGCCCGATGCCTCGGGGAATCTGACGAGCGAACTCACCGTCCTGCGCACCATCGACGCCTCGGGCGACCGCGTGAACTGCGCGACCGCGCCGGGGACGTGTGAGATTGTGATCGCCAGTGGCTCGGGCGCCGAGATCCTGGCTCGCCAGGGGATCGCGTTCGATCCGAACGCGCCACTGCCGAATCCGGCCATCGTCGGGAGCCCGACGAGCGGTTTGCTGGCCGGACAGTCGATCTCGGTGTCGGGTTCGGGTTTCGCCGCGAACGATTCGCTGTATCTGCGCCAGTGCGCCGTCGGGAATCCCGACTGCTTCGGGTCGGGTGGGTTCACGCGGACCGACGGCGACGGAAACTTCGTGACCGATTTCGTCGTCTCGCTGCGTATCGCGGATCTCAACGGGACGGCTACGCATTGTCTGGCGGTCGACTGCATCCTGCGGGTGGAGAGTGCGCGAGACCGGGAATACCGGGTCGACGTGCCACTGAGCTTCGATCCCAGCCAACCTCTACCGCCGACGCCGGTGATCACGGTGACTCCCTCGACCGGTCTGCTCCACGATCAGACGGTCGACGTGGTCGGCTCCGGATTCGATCCGAACGCGTTCGTGCAACTGTCGGAATGCGGCCCGTCGGCGAACTTCTATTGCTACGACTACCTCCAGGGCGTGCAGTCCGACGAAAGCGGCGCGTTCGCGACGTCGGTGTCGGTGAGCCGGCTCGCGACCGAATTCGGACCGACTGGGATCACGTCGGTCGACTGCGCCTTCGTGGCGTGCTCGGTGTCGGCCGAGAGCTACGTCTACGAAGACTCGTTCCGCATCGCTGCCGAGGCGCCGATCACCTTCGACGCAAGTGTCCCGCCGCCGCCGATCCCGACGCTCGAGGTCACCCCCAATGCCGATCTCCCGTACCGGGCGGAGCTCGCATTGCATGGCACCGGGTTTTCACCGGGCGAGTTCGTCTACGCCCAGTTCTGCGTGAACTCGTCGACGTCGGGCGGGTGCGGATACCGGTCGGCCGAAGGGCAGGCCGATTCCAATGGTGACGTCGACATGACCCTCGGCGTCAAGCGGCGGATCTCATCCGACGGGGATGGCAGTTCGGTCATCGACTGTGTCGATCCTGGCACCGAGTGCTCGGTCTCGGTCCAAGGCAACCGCCAGTACGAGCGGGCGCAGGTCGTCGTGACGTTCGATCCGAACGCGCCGATCCCGCCATCGCCGGTCGGGACGGTGACGCCCGATCAAGACCTTGGCTGGAAACAAGTGGTGAACTTCTCCGGCTCGGGGTTCACGCCGGGACTGCTGCAGGTGCAGCAGTGCGGACGGGTCATGGATGGTGACTACTCGTACCTGTCGTGCGTCTACCCGGGGACCGTGGCCACGGCGGACGCCGACGGGAACCTCGTCGGCACGATCGAAGTCCGACGCATGCTGGCTTCCGATTTCGGTCCGGGCGGACCGACGCTCGACTGTGCCACGAGCGCAACGCCGTGCACGCTGCGGTTCGGGTATGGCGATCCGGACGAGACCGCGTCGGTGGACCTCGGGTTCGATCCGAACTCGCAACCTCCGCCGCCGCCGGTGCTGCACCTCATCCCCGCGAGTCACCTGCACGATGGTGAGGACATCGGCGTGTGGGGGAGCGGTTACACGCCGGGCAGCGTGATCGGGCTGGCGCCGTGCGCGAGCGGTGCGACGTCGATCGCCGACACCTGCGATCTCGGCCGGGCCTTCACCGCGCAGGCCAACGAAGCCGGCGACTTTCTCGCGACCTACAACGTGCAGGGAGTGATCGGTACCTCACGCGGGGCGACTGACTGCACCGAGGCGCCGGAGGCCTGCATCCTGGCCGGCGTGAACGTCAACGACCTCAGCGAGTTCGCGTCGGCGCCGTTCAGTGTCGACCCGATCGAACTCGAGTTGCACTCCACCAGCGTGGTCGAAGGGACCGGTGGGGTCACCGTCGGCCACGTCAGGGTCGAGCTCTCGGCCCCGATCGGGCACCCGACGATGGTGGAGTGGCGCGCCCACCCGGGCACGGCCAGCGAGGACGACTATCTGTCTCGATCGGGTCGGATCATGATTCCGGCCGGTGAGACCGAGGGAATGATCCACGTTCGGGTCATGGGCGACGCGACCAACGAACCGACGGAACGGTTCACGGTGGAGGCGATCGAGGCCATGGGGACGACCATCACCGACGCCACTGCGACGGTGAAGATTCTCGACGACGATGCCGAACCGGTGGTCACCACGGCCGACATGACCTTCGTGGAGGGTGACGACGGAACCAAGATCGGCGTGGTACCGGTCTGGTTGAGTGCGCCGACCGGCCGTGACGTGCTGGTGTCGTACCGCTCGCATCACGGTTCGGCCCGTTCCGATTCCGACTTCGTTCGGGAGCGCGGCGAAGTGGTGATCAAGGCCGGTGACACCGGGGCCTTCATCTTCTTCGACATCGTCAACGACCGTGTCCGTGAGGGCACGGAGTCGTTCACCATGGAGTTGCGCAAGGCCGATCACGCCCAGCTTCAGGATGACCTCGCGACCGTGACGATTCTCGACAACGACTGAGCCTCGATCAGCGGATCGACAGCCAGAACGATCCGCCGTGACGCTCGACATCTGCGAAGTGCGGGTCATCCCACAGTGGGGCCAGAACGGTCGCGAGTTCGGCGTCGGCGCTGACGAAGTGGTTGGGCAGCTCCACGTCGAACCGGGTGCCCTCGGCCAGTAGATACGCGGCGAGCAGGTACTGCTCGGAGTAGGCGCGGTCGAACCAGTCCTTGGGGTAGTCCTCGGGCAGCGTGATGTCGTGGATCTCGACGATCACCCCGGACGCGAGCCGTGGCAACACGTCGAGGAACATCACGGTGGCGTCGGAGTTCTGCAGGCACCGGTGCGAGTTGTCGATGAAGAGAATGTCGTCGGCGCCGAGTTGGTCATAGACCGTCAGGTCGACGGTCTCGGCGCGTTCACGCACCACTTCGTCGCAGAGCGCGTCGATCGCGGCGCGCGGCTCGGGGTCGATAGAGACGATGCGGGTCCGCAATCCGTGTTCGGCGATCGTCCGGCGCGCGAATCGGGTCGAGTGGCCCGAGCCCACCTCGAGGTAGGTTGCGGGATTGCGCCTGATGAGCTGGGCACACAGCGCGGCGGCGTCCAGACCCGGGAGCCAGCCGTTCACCCAAAACGGCTGATCGGGCGCCACCTCGTAGACCGGAATCGACCGGAAGAACTCCCCATGGCGGCTGACGTCACGCAGCGTCGCCCGGTATCGGTCGCGCCCACGGTCGAGGATTTCCGTGAGCTGAGGGTGCGGCGGACGGTCTCCACCCCAGCGCATCGCAGGGGTGAACGGGTAGTCGAGCTCGATCGACCGGATACCGTCGAGATGAGCGTGCTGGAGCACCGGGGCGGCAACCTCCGCGGCCGGTGGTTCGGCCGCTTGCGTCTGACGCTTGCGTCGCATGAAGACACTCCTCGGCCGATGACGCGATGACATCGGCCCGTACCAACTGGGGACCCGTATCTTGTCGCGTCCGAGCGCATTCGGCTGCGATGGCGCGACCGCCCGAACCTGAAGGGACGCAGGAACGTGCCGAAGATCGGCCCGGACTCTGGGCCGCCGCCCTGAGCAGGCTTGCCTACCCGGGCATGTGCATTTCGGTGCCGGTCCAGCAGTCGTCGCCGGGCGCGGCCGGCCCGTTCGGCAAGAGGCACGGGTGGTCGCCGGTGAAGACATCGGGCTCGTGGGTCCAACCGGGAACGATCCACGCGTGGAGCAACCAGACGTTGCCGAGGCTGAAGGTGCTGCCGTCGGTGCCCGGCGGACACGGTCCGTCGAAGATGATGCGGCCCGTCTGGTTCGATCGGCAGAGCTGTTCGTGCCGGTGCCACCAATCGTTGTCGCCGGGGAACCCTGCCGGCGGTGCGTCGAAGCCGCTGCTCACGTACCAGCTGACCCCGACCAGTTTCGCGTCGGGCGTGTTGCCGTCGAACTGGAGGAACGTTGGTCGCTTCGGGGTGAACGTGGAGGTGTACGGGAACCCGGAGGAGTGGTGGGTGCCCATCCCCTCCGCGTAATCGGCTTGGGACGTCCAGCCAGCGGCCTCGGCTTGACCGCGAGTGGGCCACTGCTGTGCGAACGCGAGTGCAGCATCGAAGTCTCGGGAGACTTCGATGCAATCGCTCCAGCTGAGGTCGCCCTTCATGACCCCGCGGTCCATGTACCAGTCGTCACCGTGCTCACCGGGCATCATCTCGGAATGACACCACCACGGCCGGGTGTCCGGTGCGGTTTCCTGCGTGTGGGTGGCGATCGCCTCGAAGCAGCCGCTCAGTGCGAAGACCGCGACGATGGCGACGGCAACGGAACGAAACGCCGGTGCGGACTTGCGAAGCTTGCCCATGTTCCTACCCCCTGATCGGCCCGGCGAAGGTACCACCGGACTGGGCCGGTGACCAGGGTGCGGCGGACCGAAGGGCATCGGCGTTCAGCCGGCCGCGCGGAACGGCAGCGTTTCGAACCGACGGACGAACGGACCCGGTGCATAGACGCCTCGATCGCCGTCGACCGCGAAGTCCGGGAAGCGCGCCAACAACCGCTCCAGGGTGATGGCGGCGGCCTGGCGGGCGGCGGCGGCACCGAGGCAATGGTGCGCGCCGTATCCGAAGCTGACGATCTTGTCGATCGCGCGGGTCACCACCAGCTCCCCTGCAGTAGGCCCGAACTCCCGCTCGTCCCGGTTCGCCGACCCGAACAGCAACAGCACTTTGCGACCTTCGGGAATCTCGGCCTCACCGACCTGCACCGTTCGGGTCGTGGTTCGGGCCAGATTCTGCACCGGCGTGGTGAGGCGCAACATCTCGTCGACTGCGGGCCGGATGCGCTCGGGCGCGTCGATGAGGAGTTGGCGCTGGTCGCGGAAATCCGTGAGGAGTTCGGCCGCGCCGCCGAGCAGGCCCGTGGTGGTGTCGTTCCCGCCGGTCACCATCGTGAAGACGAAGCCCACGATCCAGAACGCATCGGCGCGTTCCTCGCCCGCCCGCACGAGGTCGGACACGAGGTCGTCGCCGGGAGCGTGACGACGCAGTTCGATGAGTTCGTTGCCGTATTCGAAGAGCGCCGCGAACGCTTCGGCCGCGGTCGCGAACTCGCCGGAAGCGTTCGCCGCGACGATTGCGTCGGTCCACCCGTCGAAGCGGGCTCGGTCCGTGGACGGAACGCCAAGGTAGTGAGCGACGATGAAACTCGGCAGCGGTTTGAACAGCCGCTCGATGATGTCGATCTCGTCGGACGCGTCGGCGATCTCATCGAGCCGATCGTCGACGAACCCCGTGATCTCGGCTTCGGTCGTCATGACGGTGCGCGGCGTCATCGGTCGACTCACGAGTCGGCGCATGGTCGTGTGATCGGGCGGGTCCATCATCACGATCGGCGCGGCCTGGCCGGCGAAGATGTTCATGACGTCCGGGTCGAGGGTCAATCCTTGCGCGGAGGAGAAGGTTTTGGTGTCTCGGACCGCGTCGAACACATCGGCGAAGCGGGAGAGCACGAAGAACTCGCCGTACTCCGGGTGGTGCTCGCGATGCACCGGGCTCTCGTCGCGCAGCCGCTGGTAGTCGGCCCACGGAGAGCGCCACGCTTCGCCGCCACGCAGCACATAGGTCGGCGCTGTACTCATCTCGGGAAGTCCTCCGTTCTCGGGAACCGAACCTAGGCGGTGGACGTCCAAGCCCTCACTGATCGCAGGAGATCCGAGGGGGTCGTGTCATGACGCAGGTGCGAAGGGTTCGACCGAGGTGGCTGGTCGCCGGAGTGTTCGTCGCACTGGCCGTGGTTGCGTTCGCCGGTCCGGCCGGCGCGTGCGGCGGACTGGTCGGTGAGAACGGGACGATCCAGTTGGTACGCACGACCACGCTCGCGGCCTATCACGACGGCGTCGAGCGGTACATCACGTCGTTCCAGTTCACGGGCCAGGGCCAGGAGGTCGGTTCGATCGTGCCGTTGCCGGCGATTCCGACGGCGGTCGAGCGCGGCGGTGACTGGACCTTGCAACGACTGGCCCGCGAGGTCGCACCCCCGGTGCCGACGGCAGCGTTCGCCGCGGATTCGGCGCAGGCGAAGCGATCGGTCGAAGTGATCCTCGAAACCAAGATCGATGCGCTCGACATCACGGTGTTGAAAGGCGGCGGCGACGCAGTCGGGAAGTGGGCGCTCGACCACGGGTTCCTGCTCTCACCGGATGCGCCCGAGGTGCTCGACTTCTACGCCCGGCGCAGCCCGGTGTTCATGGCCGCGCGGTTCGACGCAACTCGCGCGGCGGCGCTGAACCAGCAGACTGGCGACGGCACCCCGATCATGGTGACGATGCCGACGGATCGACCGTGGGTCCCGGTGCGGATCCTCGGTCTCGGGCTCGACGCGAACAAGGTGGTCGATGCCGACGTCTTCCTGTTGACCGACGAGAAGCCCCAGCTGCTCGCGGGCGGTCGAGGGTTGACGGTCAACCGGAGTGAGGCCGCCTCCGAGTTGCTGCTCTCGGATCTGCGCTCCGACAAGGGGATGGAGTGGGTGCCGAACCGGATGTGGTTCACGCATCTCCCGCTCTCCGCACCGGCCGGCGATCTGAAGTACGACCTCGCGATTTCGGCCCGGTCGGGCCGATTGCCGACGCTCCGGGATGCCGGGATAGCCACGCCGGCGGCCGCGGTGGTACCGGCTCCGCTCGATGACCGCGGCGCCGCCCTCTGGCCGGTGGGGTTGGGCCTGCTCGTTGCGCTGGCCGGATTCACGTGGCTGGCGCGCCGCAAGACTGCGATCGAGCCGATCCCCGCGGTCCACGAATGACGCGGGTGCGCGCCGCGGTGGCGGCCGTCGCGTTGGGCCTGGTGGTGACGGGCGTGGGGTATGGGATCGTGGGCGGCGAGGCCAGCGCGGCCGGCCCGGCGCCAGTGGGTCCCGGGCTCGTGACCGTCACCGTCGACATCGAACACAGTCGCTTCGCGCTCACCACGCGGCGGGTTCGCGTCGGAACCGTGGTGCGGTTCGTGGTGACCAACCACGATCCGATCAATCACGAGTTCGTGGTTGGGGACGCGTCCGTCCACGCGCACCACGTCGACGGCACGGAGTCGAGTCACCCCCCGGTCCCTGGCGAAATCTCGGTCGGACCCGACGAGCGGGGCGTGACGGTGATGCGATTCGAACGCGCGGGCCGGGTCGAATACGCGTGTCACCTGCCCGGACATCTGGCCTACGGGATGGTCGGCGAGATCGTGGTCGAACCGGGCGCGTGAGCCGGCCGTTGCGGGTGGAGTCGGCTCGTCAGTGGTGGTGGAACCCGAGCAGCGCGTGGGGCGAGATCGTGTGACTCTCATCGAGCCACCCCGCGCTGGACTTGTGGGCGCGCGTGATCAACTCGTCGGTGCGTGAGAAATCGATGGGGGACACGTCGAGCGGACACAGCGGCGGGAGTACCACGATCTCCACGTCGTCTTCGTACTGCTTGACGTCTCGGGCCAGGCCCTGCGCCAGCATCAAGGTGAGTGCTTGCATCGCCACACCGAGCGCGGACTTGGGGACCTCACTCAGCGCACACGCGTATCCGGTCGGGAGCACGTAGATCTTCGAGGCGCCCGCCTGCACCGCGTGGGTGATGGGCACATTGTTGGCCACCGCGCCGTCGACCAAGACTCGATCGTCGATCGTGACAGGCCGGAACACTCCGGGGATGGCGGCACTGGCCGAGATCGCGTCCACCGCGTCGCCAGTGGTGAGGACCACGTCTTCACCCGTCCGGATATCGGTGGCCACGACCCGGATGGGCGTCGGAGCATCTTCGAGGCGTTCGAAGGCGAGATGTTTGCCGAGGATGGCGCGCAGGCCGCGCGCGGAGACGAGATGATCGCGGCGGCCCACAAAGCCGAGGAGCCCGCCGGGCAGGTCGTTCGGGAAGACGTCCCGGCGATGGATCGACCGCCAGGTCTCGGCCAATGCCGTGGCCCCGTCCCGTCCCGGATTGCCGGCCAGCCACCCCGCGTTGACCGCACCGACCGAGGTGCCCACGATGAGGTCGGCGACGATGTCGCGTTCGGCCAGCGCGAGGATCATGCCGGCCTGCACTGATCCGAGGCTCCCGCCGCCCGAGAGCACGAACGCCGTGGTCATGAGCCGGACCTTAGAGGGCACGCGACTGCACGAATCCCGACCGTTGGTTTACAATGTTCACCGTGACAAGCCGGGGGGCGCAGCTCAATCGAACGGTCGTGGTCGATGCGGCGCGCGACATCGTCGCTCGCGACGGCCTGGATGGGCTGTCGTTGCGGCGGGTCGGGGCGTTGCTCGGTGTGAGTGCACCGGCGCTCTACGCCTACGTCGACAACAAGACCGACCTCCTGCGGGGCATCGCCGAGATGGAGTTCGAGAGCTTGCTGGAGCGGTTCGGCGCACTCGAAGCGCTCGATCCGATCGATAGGATCCGCGGTCAGATCATCGCCTACGTCGACCATGCGCTCGCCGATCCGGCGTTGTTCCAGGTCATGTTCCTGTTTCGGCCGGGCGCGCTGCCCCAACCGGCGGTGGACGAGTTGCCCGCGGCAACGAAGGTCTTCTCGCTCGGTTCGGTCGCGATCGATGAAGCAATGCGGTCCGGTGCGCTGCGGGAGCAGGATCCGTTGGCGGTGGCGCTCGCGTTGTGGGCCGCGGCCCACGGAACCGCCACCGTGCTGCTCGCCGACCTGAACCTCGGCTCGGAGTTCAACGCCACGGTGCGCGACATCGTGGTCGACAACCTGCTGACCGGCCTCGCCGCGAAGACGGTCTGAGCGCCGTCGCCCATGCCCCTTCCCCGTTCCATCCTTGCCCCGGTCGATCCCCAAGATCGGGATCTGCGCGTCGTCGCCGGGAGCATGCCCGATTCGATCAGCGGCGAGATCGTGATCAGCGCTCCGCACGCGTCGACGGTCGGGCCGCCCCACGCGTTCTTCGGGGCCGGCATGACGTACCGGTTGTCGTTGCAACCCGGCACCTTCGGCGCGGAGTCCGACGCGTACGCCTGGCGCCAGGCGTGGATCGATTCACCCAGCGCCCGACTCCAGCACAAACGACCCGATGTCTTCGAGCGCACGATGTTGGGGGTGCAGTCGCCGTTCGGTCTGGTCAACGCGGCGAATACGGCGCCGCTGCCGTGGGGGGATCGCTTGTTCATGACCTGGGATGTCGGCCGCCCCGTCGAGGTCGATCCGGTCACCCTTGCGTACCTCGGCGAGGTCGGTCACGTCGACGATTGGCAAGTGTTCGATCTGATGCCAGGCCCGGTGCTGCCGATGGTCACGAGCACGGCGCACCCGATCATCGATCCCGACCGGGATTGCCTGTGGACGGTCAACACGTACCTCGGCCAACTGTTCATCGTGCGCTGGAACGGCGAAGGCCGCATCCAGCGCTGGCCGATCGACGGCGCGGTGATTCCTCAATCGGTGCACACCATCACCCAGACCCGCGACTGGTTGGTCGTCGGCGATTGCGCGTTCAAGGTCGAACCCCAGGTGATGATGGGGGGCGAGCGGACCGAGCCGGCGAACCCCGATGAACCGATCTATCTCATCCGCAAGGCCGACCTCGAGGCGGCCGCGCCGGGTACCTCGGTCTCGTGCCAGACCTACCACCTCGCGCCCGAGATGAATCACTACTACGCCGCGTACGACGACTCCGACGGCGTCACCGTGCTCTTCGAACACACCGAGAACGCGGATCTCGCGATGGCGGCGCGGGCTGGAGATCTCGACGCGTGGGGCCGGCCGGTCGATCCGGCCCTCGCCGGCCTCTATGGCTTCCCGATGTCGCCGACCCGTAGTTCGATGCATCGATTCGATCCCGAGACCGGCACGCAACACGAGGTCGCGATGCTCGGCCGGGACGGTTCACTGCATTCCCGGCAGCTCTCGGCCTTCGATTGGTCCCGCGAAGGTTGGGACGCACCGGAGGCGTTCCACTCCGTGTATCACGGGTTCCGGCCCGAAGCGATCGTGCAACGCATGCTCGACGTGTACCGAGACCGCGTCGACCGATCACTGCTGCCCACCGAGGAAACGTCGGCGTCGCTGCGGACCCACAGCTGGGACGGGCTCCAGACGATTTCCGAGTTCGTCTATTCCGACCTCGGCGATCTGCCGTCGTCGCCCATCTTCGTGCCGATCGCCCCGGGGGAGAGTGCGCGGTCGGCCCATGGGGGGGATCGATCGGGCGGCCTCCACGGATGGGTCGTCGTGCCGGTGATGAGCGACTCCGGCTTCCGGGTGGAGGTGTTCGCGGCCGACAATGTCGGTGCGGGCCCCGTCTGTACGCTCGCGGCTCCGAGTCACGCGGTGCCATTCATTCTCCACTCCGCGTGGATGCCACGGGCGGCCTCGACCGGCCCGACGGATCACGCCGGATTCGGTCGTGAACTCGACCGGGTCGACGAACTCCCCACTGATTTGGCCGACGCCGCTCGTGAGGTCGCTCGCGAGCTCGATGAAGGGATACCCATGGCATGAGCGATGCCTCGAATCGCACAGAACGGTCGCCGCGAGCCAACGCCCGGACGGGTGTGACGGGTCGCAGCCTTCGGCGCCGCGCCCTGGCGCTCGGAATCGTCGGGGTCGTAGTCCTCGGCGCGTGCAGTGAGTCGGCCAACAAGAAGGCGACCAACGGCAATCCGCCCACGTCGGTGCTCCCCGGCGTCAGCGACTGCGATGGGGCGTCATCGATCATTGCGTGTGCCCCGAAGAACTCGATGCTCACCAAGTACCTGCCGGACGCGCCGAAGGAGGCCACCGGTACGCCGATCACGCTGGGTGTGATCAACCAGGACACCGGCGCGGCCGGCGCGTTCCCGGAACTCACGTTGGCGGTCAAGACTGCGGTCAAGTTCATCAACACCGAACTCAACGGCGTCGATGGCCACCCCATCGAGTTGGTCACGTGCAACACCAACTTCAGCCCCGACCTGTCGCAGAGCTGCGCGCAGGAGATGGTCGCCAAGAAGGCGACGGCCGTGGTCGGCGGCATCGACATCTGGGGTACCGGCATCACCACGCTGGAGAACAACAAGATCCCCTACGTGGGCGGAATCCCGGTGAGCTTCGAGGCGGCTCGGAGTTCGGTGAGCTTCCAGTTCAGCGGTGGCCTGTGGGGTGCAGTGCTCGGCATGGGCAAGTACGCGATGACCGACCTCAAGGCCAAGAAGATCGCGATCATCTACGGCGACTTCGGCCCCATCAAGGACGCGGCCGAGCTCGGGAAGAAGGTGTTCGAGAAGCAGGGGGCTGAGGTCACGCTCATCCCGACGAGCAGCGTGAATGCCGACATGGTGACCGCTATCAACCAGACCGCGCAGGCCTCACCGGATGCGGTCATCGCCCTGACGGCCGACAGCGGGTGCAAGCCCACGATGGTCACGGCCAAGCAGCTCAACCTCCAAGCCCCGGTGATGTACACGGGGGCCTGCGCGTCGCCCAACATCGTCAACTCGGTCGGCGACGCGGCCGAGGGCGCGATCTTCAATCTCGAAGCCGATCTCGACCCGAAGAACTCCGACAACGTGGTCTATCAGTCGATCGCGAAACGCTACGGACCCGAGTTCGGCTACGAAGCTCAGGGCGCCGGCACCGTGTCGTTCCGGGCGATGATGAACCTCTACGCCGTGATGCGCGACCTGGGTGGCGACAACGTGTCGTCACCCGCGATCCTGAAGGCGTTCCGGCAGGCGCGCGATCAGCCCAGCTTCTTCGGCCACCCCTACACCTGCGACAAGAAACAGCTCGAGGGGTACGACGCGATGTGTTCGCCGCAGCAGACCCTGGGCGTGTTGAAGAAGGGCACGATCAGCCAGCTCACCGACTGGATCGAGGTCGGCGGGCCGAAGGCCTAGCCGAATCGGTTCCGATCGGCCATGTCCGACTACCTCCAACAGGCGCTGACTGGTCTCGGTTCGGGCGCAGTGATCGCGGTGCTCGCGATCGGCCTCGTGTTGACGTTCCGCGCGTCGAACGTGATCAACCTCGCCCACGGGGCGATGGGCATGTACACCGCGTACGTGTACTTCGGATTGCGCAACTTCGACCTGGCGGGCGCCGACCGCGGTGGGGATCTGGTCCTCCCCATCATCGGGCTCCCGACCTCGGTGCACATCGTCGACCGGCCGACCGTGGTGACCGCGTTGCTGATCTCGCTCGTCGTTGCCACGATGCTCGGGCTCGTGGTCTACGGGTTCGTGTTCCGGCCCCTCCGGGCCGCGCCGCCGCTGGCCCGCATCGTCGCGTCGCTGGGCGTGTTCCTGTATCTGCAATCGGTCATGCAGTTGCGGGTCACCGCCGACGGTGGCGGCGCTGCCGCATTACAACTCACGTCCTTGCTCCCGGATGGCGTCGTCCATCTCGGCAATGCGACGATTCCGACTGCGAGCTTCGTCCTGGCCGGATTGGCGATCGCAGTGGCCGTCGGTCTGGCGCTCGTGTTCCGATTCACGCGCTTCGGCCTCGCCACTCGTGCCGCAGCCGAGCACGAGAAGGGCGCGGTCCTCACGGGCCTGTCGCCGGACCGGCTCGGGTACCTGAACTGGGCGATCGCGTCGGTGCTGGCCGGGCTGGCGGTGATCGCGATTGCGGGGATGTCGAGCAAGCTCGACCCGATCGACACGAGCCTGTTGGTCGTTCCCGCCTTGGCGGCCGCACTGCTGGGCGGGCTGAACGGGTTTGCTGCCACGACCATCGCCGGGCTCGCAATCGGAATGTCCCAGAGTGTGCTCTCCACGTTCCAGGCCCGGGCGCTCTGGCTCCCCGACTTCCTGCCGAAGGGCAGCTTGCGAGAGGCACTCCCGGTCATCCTGATCCTGGTCGCGATCACCGTTCGCGGTTCGCACCTGCCGACCCGTGAGTCGATCATCGAGACCAGACTCCCGGCGTCGCCGACCCCTCACCGGGTGTTCCTCTGGGCCGGCATCCTGACTGCGGCCGCGGCGGTGGGCTTGCTCACCCTCGATGCGCAGTGGCGCCTGGCCATCGTCGTGTCGACCATTGCCACCCTGATCGCCCTGTCCTCGGTGGTGCTGACCGGCTACGTCGGGCAGATCTCACTCGCGCAATATGCGTTCGCGGGTCTGGCGGCGTTCGTGACCGCGCGTCTCGCGGTCGACGGCCTCGGATTCCCGTGGGCACCGATGCTCGGGGTGGCGGTTGCGGTGGGAGTCGGCATCCTGGTGGGGATTCCGGCCGTACGAGTGCGGGGCATGGCCTTGGCGATCGCGACGCTGGGAGCTGCCGTCGCGATCGAAGCCCTGGTCTTCGCCTCACCGACGTTCTTCGGCATCACCGGCGTGCCGCGCCCCTACCTCTTCGGCATCGACCTGGGATTCCTGTCCACCGGCGCCGAGAACTTCCGTGCCGCCTTCGGACTCTTCGCGTTGGGGGTCCTCGCCGTGAGCATGATCGCGGTCGCGAACCTACGACGCAGCCCGACCGGGCTCCGCTGGCTCGCGGTACGGAGCAACGAACGCGCGGCCGCCGCCGCGGGCATCGACGTGAGCAACACGAAGCTGTTGGCCTTTGCGGTGTCGTCACTCCTGTCCGGGCTGGGCGGAGCGCTCTTGGCCTACGAGTCGCCGGCACTCTCCCCGCAGCAGTTCCTGGTCATCGGCGCGCTCGCCATTCTCGCCCTCACCTACCTGGGCGGGATTGCCACGTTGAGCGGGGCGTTGTTGGCCGGCGTGTTGGCGTCCGGAGGCATCGTCACCCGATTGCAGGGTGGTGCCACCGGAGACGCGTCGAGTTATCAATTTGCGATCAGTGGGTTGGTGCTGGTCGTGGTCGCGATTTTGTATCCCGACGGCATCAGTATCGCGCTGCGTCGCGGCGTGTCCCGGTGGCGGCGCGCATGACCGCGTTGCTGGAAGTCGCCGGCCTGCGCGTGATCTTCGGGGCGCTCGCGGCGGTCGACGACGTGTCGTTCTCGGTCCCGAATGGCGGGATCATGGGATTGATCGGACCCAACGGTGCGGGCAAGACCACGACGATCGATGCACTGTGCGGATTCCTTCCGAACGCCGTCGGATCGATTCGACTCGACGGCGTGGCGCTCGACGGGCTGCGCGCGCACCAGCGCGCGCAGGCGGGGCTCGGCCGGACGTTCCAAGCCGTTGAGCTGTTCGACGATCTCAGTGTGCGGGAGAACCTGCTGGTGGCTGCGATTCGCCCGCGGTGGTGGTCGCCGTTCGTCGACGCGGTCGCGCCGCGGCGGGGGACACGCGGGGTCAACGTGGATGATGCGCTGGGGCTCATGGATCTCGATGATCTGGCCGACGCCCGCCCGACCGAACTGTCGCATGGCCAGCGCCAACTCGTTGGCGTGGCCCGCGCGCTGGCCGGACGTCCGCGTCTCGTGTTGCTCGACGAGCCGGCCGCCGGTCTCGACCCCGCGGAAACCGCGTTGCTCGGGCGACTCCTGGCGTCGCTGCCCGCCGCGGGAGTGTCGGTGTTGCTCGTCGACCACGACATGAACCTGATGCTCGAGGTCTGCAACGAGATCACCGTGCTCGATTTCGGCCGGGTCATCGCCAGCGGCCCGACCGCCGCAGTGCGCGCCGATCCGGCAGTGATCGCCGCGTACCTCGGAGGTGAGTCGTGACTGAATCGGTGGCCGGAGAGCGGCTTCTCGAACTCACCGACTTCGTGGCCGGATACCGAGGTGTGGCGGTGGTGCACGGCATCACGCTGGACGTGGGGGCCGGCGAAGTCGTCGCATTGCTGGGGCCGAACGGTGCGGGAAAGACCACCACGCTGTTGACCGCCTCCGGTCTGCTGCCGCGGCTCGGTGGTTCGGCCCGGGTGCTCGGGGCCGACCAACCTCTGGGCCGGCGGCGCGATACGACCCGTCGGTCGCTCGCGCTCGTGAGCCGAGGTATGGCCCATGTGCCCGAGGACCGTGCATTGTTCTTCGGTCTGACCGGTCGGGAGCATCTCCGCTTGGCCGCGCGCCGGGGTGACCGCGACGCAATCGAGCAGGCCCTGGCGCCGTTCCCCGCGCTGAGCGCGATCATCGACCGGCGGGCCGGTCTGATGTCGGGCGGAGAACAACAGATGCTGGCGTTAGCGCGGGCGCTGGCGGGTCGCCCGAAGCTCTTGATGATCGACGAGTTGAGTCTCGGGCTGGCCCCGATCATCGTGGAGCAGCTCCTACCCCAGGTGCGCGCGATCGCGACGGAGTCCGGGGTCGGTGTGCTCCTCGTCGAACAGCACGCGCACGCGGCGCTGGCGGTTGCCGATCGCGCCTACGTCATGGTCGGCGGGCGGATCCACCACTTGGGACCGGCGGCGACCCTCGCCGCTGACGCGGCGATCCTGGCCTCGGCCTACCTCGGCGAGGGGTAGGCGAACGAGAGGGCGACGCCGGAAGGACCGACCCGCATGTCGAGATCACAGCTACGTGGCGTCGCCCGTGGTCCGAGAGGCCCGGCCCGCAGGGCCAAGAGCGGGGTTCAGGCAGGGAACCAGTTGGCGTGAAAGCCGAAGGGGACCCGACGAGGCATGTGCACCGTCGCGATCGGTCCGTCGGCCACGGCCCGGGCGTCGAGAATCACGAGGTCGGTCGTGTCGGTCCGATCGTCGTGCACTGCGTTGAGCAGCCAGCCGTCGTCTTCTGACCGATGCTGTGGATTCGGGGCGAAGACGCTCTCTCCCACGTGGCCGTGGCTTCCCGCCGACCACATCGACCGGTCGCCGGTCGACTGGTCGTACTTCACGATGGTGTCGAAGTCGCCGATCACCCGGCCAGGCTCGAGGAACGCCGACATGTAGAGGTAATCGGTCCGGACCCCGGTGTAGTCGTCGTTGACCCGACTGAACTCCCCGGGCGTGTCGTCGAACGGCTCCCACCCGGCGGTGCCCGTATCGAGGTCGACCCAGTACCGGGCGGCGTACCCGCCGCTCGGATCTGCGGTCGAGACGTCGAGCGGGGCCGTTGGGTCGATGCCGAAGTCGGGCGCGACCATTCGGGGGCCGCGGAACTCGATGCGGTTGCCCTCGGACCAACCGTTCCAGAAGTGCTGGACGTGGCCGGGTTCGATCTCGAACCATCGGATCTCGTCGGCCGAGCCGCGACGCGGCATGACCCCGATGCGGGTGCCGTTGTCGGGTCGCCATTGCACCATGGGGCCCTTCCCGAGGTTCTCCATGTCGAAGACGATGGGGGAGTCGAGGAAGACCGCGTGGTGCTCGGTGATGATGAAGTCGTGCATCATCACCGGGGCTGGGAGGTCGAGCTTCGCCCGGTGCACGAGCGTGCCGTCGGGATCAACGACGTAGTAGCGCAGGTACGGCGGGAAGAGCGAGTACGCGAAGAAGCACATCTCCCCGGTGCGCGGGTCGATGCGCGGGTGCGCGGTCATGGCCCCGCGGAGTTGGCCCGCGAAGTCGTACTCGCCGACCGTCGAGAGATCGGCGTTGACCTCGGTGGGGAGTCCGCCCTCCCAGAGGGCCAGGTAGTGCTCGGCGTGGCGGATGATGTGGGTGTTGGCGGGGTTCTTCACCGGTCCGGCGTCGCCGACCAGCGCCGGATCGGGATAGTCCATGACCTCTCCGAGGCCCGGGTAGATGGACGCGCCGTGCGCGAGTTCGGCGTTGAGCCCGCGTGAGCGTATCCATCGATTGCGATACGACACCCCGGCATCGGTGAAAGTCAGGGCGTGCAACATTCCGTCGCCGTCGAACATGTGGTAGCGCCCGGCCGGTTCGAACGCCGGGTTCGGACCGTTGCGGATGAAGGCTCCGCGCAGTCCTTCGGGGATGGTGCCGGTGACCGCGCACGACGCGACATCGAGTTCGTCGCTGACCGGCGCCAGGTTGCCCCGGAGGTCGGGTTGGTTGGCGGCGTTCGTGACGGTTTCGGTCAGGGCGATCGGGGTGTCGGTGGCAGTCATGCGAGTACCTCGTCGCACTCACGCGCGACCTCGTGGATGGTGGAATGGAATTCCTCGGGGACCGACGCCATCCGCTCGTCGCTCAGTTCTGAGGAGAAATGCAGCCGTTCCGCGTCGGCGAGTTCGTGGTAGGCGGGCATCCAGGCGGAGTGGAGCACCATCGGGATGCATTCCTTGTTCGTCCCCATCAGCGTGGCGACCGGACCGGCGCCCACGTTGGCGGCATCGAACACGTCGACCCGGAGGCCGTCGTCGCTGCACACCGGTTGGATGACGTAGCCGTCGTGTCCGCCCGGCTCACCGCCGGCGTACTCGCCCGGTGCGGCGCCCCGGGGCGCGAACGCCGGGGAGGTGATGTGGTCGGAGAGGTCCGAGTACTCCCAGCGACTCTTGAGTTCCATGCTGCCGCGCTGGAAGGAGCACAGCGCGCCGGGAGTTTCTTCCCGGACCTGATCGAGATCGATGCGGCCTTCGTAGAGTGCCGCGGCTCGCTGGCTGATGCTTCCCGGCCGGCAACCCTGGTAGGTGACGTGGTGCAACGTGGGCGCGGACATTCCTTCCGTGCTCCAGTCCATCGCCGACAGCTGGAGGTTGAACGTCCAGTCCTGCTTGAAGTGGCCCTGCTCCAAGACTTTGCCCGAGTTCGGATCGAAGGTGATTTCGGTCAACGTTTCCGGGGCCATCGCCATGTTGTAGAGACCGACCACGGCCGGGTCGACCGGTTGGCCGTTCACGTCGAGGTCGTCGGGCCGCATGTAGAGGCCGAGGTCCATGAGGTCCATGCCCTCCCAGACCACCGACACGCCGTCGGAGTCGTCCCACCGTGCGTAGTAGTGGCCGGCGGGCGGCGCCATCATGAAGCACACGGGCGTGACGGGCGTGCCCGACGCGAGCCCGTCGAGTGCGTCCTTACGAATGAGCCACACCGGAACTTCGGTCTCGGTCGTGACCGAACGCTCGCCGCCCATCATCTCGGCGGCATCGGCCTTGAAATTGCCCGAGTCGCTGAGGATGACCCAATCGCGCGTCTGACTGATGGTGTGGATCGAACCGCCGAAGGTGATGCCGTCGAGTGGCCAGTGCTTGACCTGGGTGCCGTCGTCCCGGTCGTAGCGCACGAGCGACGGCCGCATGCCCGGTTCCGGCTCGAAGACGAGTTCCAGCTTCACCGTCCACAAGCAGTCGCGTTCGGGATCGGCCACGGGATGCGCGCTCGAGAAGAGGAACGGGAGGACGCCCGGCATCGGCATCGAACTGCCGCCCCAGGCGTCGACGTGACCCACCTCGGACACGAACTCGAGCGTCTCGGGGTGGAGTTCGATCGGCCGGCCCGCGTCCCACGTCGTGTAGAGGCGGTTCCCCCACGGCAGGGGCGCGGTGTTGGAGCAGTTGGGCGGCCCGAACGGCGAGAGGTAACCGATCGATCCGTAGGAGAACTGATCGGCGTGTCGATCGAAGATCCGCTTGCCGGGGGACTGAATGGTTCGACTCTGCCAGGCGAGTCGGCCCGGTGCTGCGCCCCGCTCGCCGGGTTCGAGCGACAAGCGACAGATCGCGCCCCAGTCGAAGATGGCATACGGGAGGTTCCGGCTGTTGTTGGGGCTGGAGAACACCACCTCACCGCTGATGTCGGCGGGCCAGGCACCGGAGACGACTTCGAGTTCGAAGTCCTGCTGGGGAGCGTTGACGAGTGATCTCGGCGTCGGCATCGGTGCCTCCTGGAAACGAAACTGCTAGTTTGGTGAACAGTGTTTACCAAACTAGCGCGTGATGATGGAACAGGCGCCACACGGGTTCCCGTCGCCCTCTCGAAGCCGTTGACTCGGCGCGCCCTGCGCGGCCGGCGCATCCTCAAACGGTTCCTCTATAGCCAGCTGATGATGCGGCAGGCCTTCATGATTGCGATCGGCAAGGAACAGCCGATCGTGAACTTCACCGTCGAGGCCGATCCGCCGTCGGTGTACTTCGTCTTCCGGCTCCGGCCCGAGGTCGTACCCGAACTGGGCCAGTTGCTCGGGCTGCCGCCGCAGTTCGCCTCCGCGGCGCTGCGCTGTGTTGCCACCGATGCGCCCGAGCATCTTCTGGTGCTCAACGTGTACCGCGTGTCGGGCCTGGCCAAGGGACTCCGAGCCGAGTGGTCGGTGTTCGTCGGCGATGCCGATGGCGTCCCCCGCTACATGGTCTTCGACGCGCGATCGTCGCTCCCGTCGATGGATCCGATCGATGTGATCACTCGAAAGTCACGGGTCGACCACGAACGGAAGGGATCGACCATCACGACGCAGGTCGGCGAAGGCGACCACGCGTTCACGGCCACGATCGAAATGCCTCCGGGTGACGAGGCGCCGCGTGTGGTCACGGCCGCCGACTGGTCGACCGCCAACGACTACATCTACTGGGGCAACGGCATCTGTGACCGCACCTATTACGACGCCGGGATGGCGGCGGCTCGGGTGCGGGAGGTCCCGGTCGGCGCGGTGACCTTGCACGACGGAACCCCATGGGCGAGTCTCGTGGAGCCCGACTTGTTGCATGTGTTGGTGTTCGAGGACGCGATCGAACTCGCGATCACCCCCTGGGAGAACCTGGGGCGGCTCGACCCGACCCGCTGAGAGTTGCCCTGTACCAAGACGACGTTGAACCCGAGGACGGCGACACATCATGGATGCCACGCTTGAACATGTGATCCGGGATCGCATCGAGGGGGAGAAGGCTCGCACCGCGCCGGCACCCGATTCGATTCCGGTGCCGCTGATCCCGACGGGTCGCTACTCCGCCCCCGAGTTCTTTGCGCTCGAACGGGAACGCGTCTTCGGCCGATCCTGGTTGTTCGCCGGTCACGAATCGGAGTGGCCCGAGCCGGGCGCCTACCGACTCTTCACCCGATCCGGGGCGCCGATCGTCATCGTGCGCGGCGACGACGGGATCCTGCGCGCGTTCTACAACGCGTGTCGCCATCGCGGAGCACCGGTCACGCGTGACGAATGTGGCGTGGCCAAGCGATTGACGTGCCAGTACCACTCGTGGTCCTACGGGACCGACGGCGTCCTCAAGGCGGTCCCCGACGCCCGCAGCTTTGCCGACCTCCAGACCGAGAACCTTGGTCTGGTTCCGGTGCGGTGTGAGGTGCACGACGGCTGGGTGTACATCAACGAAGACGAAAACGCGCAGAGTCTGGCCGCGTTTCTCGGCCCGGTCGGTGAGCAGATGACTGAGATCAACGGTCCGGCGATGCGTCTCGTGGGTACCCAGGTGCATCACCTCGCGTGCAACTGGAAACTCATGGTCGACGCGTTCCTCGAGGTGTACCACGTGCGCACGGTGCATCCGGACAACGCGGCACTCCTCTACGACGACCAGTCGGTCACCGTCACGATGTTGCCCAACGGCAACAGTCGCCTCACGGTCGACAAGCGCGAGATGTTCCGGGACATGCCGATGGTGGCGCCCGAGTTCGACAACCCGGCGGTCGGTCAGTTGTGGCGCCAGACCTCCACGTCGTACGGGATCTTCCCCAACCTCGTGGTGCCGATGGACACGGGCGCGTTCACCTACCTCTGCATGTGGCCGGTCGCCATCGACCGGACCGACCTCGAGTTGCGGTGGTACGCGCCGGAGTGGGCCGGCGAGGAGGTCCCGGCGGACCACACGGGTCGGATGGAACTGTTCGACACGGTGATGGCCCAGGACACGGCCAACATGGCGCCCATCCAGGCGTCGGTGTCATCGCCGGGCGCACGTCCGTTCCAGATCGGGTGGCACGAACGCTTGATTCATCACTTCCAACGGGCGGTCGATCTCGCGATCGGTCCGGATCGCCTGCCCGAGGGCACTGCGGTCTCCGACGCGCTCGACCGATTCGTCGAACCGTTCTGAGCCAAGGACACCAGCAGTCATGAACGCTCAGGTCTTACTCCGGGGTGGTGCCGTCGTCGACGGCACCGGCGCGCCGGCCCGGCCCGACACCGATGTCCTCCTCGAACCCGATCGGATTCTGGCGGTGGGTCTCGGCGCCTCGGAACTCGCCGGACCGGACGTGTCGATCGTCGACGTCACCGGGATGACGGTGATGCCGGGCCTGATCGACGCGCACTGCCACATCACCTTCGGCGAACCGGCGAGCAACGACGAGTTGTTCTTCCATCGGGAGCAGTCGACCGCGATGTTGCTGGCGGCCTACAACGTGCGCAAACTCCTGCGCGCCGGGGTCACTGGTTTTCTCGATGCCGACTGCATCTTCGACCTCGGCCCCGCGTTGCGCGATGGCATCGAAGCCGGGTTGGTCGAAGGTCCCCGTATGGCGTCGGGGATGAACGCCCTCCTCACCGCGGCCGGAGGCACCGCGGGTCGGCTCATTCCCAACGAGGGCACGCTCGGATACGCCGCGATCGTCCGTGACCGAGATGAGATCGTCAGAACGACGCGGCAGCAGATCAAGTACGGCGCGGATTGGATCAAGGTGCATCTCACCGGATCACTCCCCGGCCGGTCCGGCGAACTCACCGTGTGGTCCGAAGCGGAACTGCGCGCCGTCGTCGATACCGCGCACGCGCTCGACACGCCCGTCTTGGCCCATTGTCGGAACGCCGACTCCACGCGCCTGGCGGCGCGATCGGGTGTCGATCTGATCCTCCACGCATCGTTCCTCGATGATGCCGCGCTCGACTCGGTGGTCGCGTCGGGCGCCGCAATCGCGCCGACCTTCACGTTTCTCGCCAACCTCGCGGACCATGGTGAGGCGGTCGGGGCGATGACGTCCCAGCGAGAGATCTTCCGCGGTGAGATCGAGGCGACCGCCCAGGTGTTGCGCAGGGCCTACGACGCCGGGGTGCGCCTCCTCTGTGGGTCGGAGAGCGGTTTCTCCCTGACTCCATACGGTGAGTGGCACGCACGCGAACTCGAACTCTTTGTCGAGGTCTTGGGTCTGACTCCGACCCAGGCCATCACGTGCGCCACGCGCAACGGCGCGTTCGCGCTGCGCCGAACGGAGGGCTCGGTCGGGGTGGTGGCGGTCGACGCCGCGGCCGATGTCCTGGTGGTCGACGGCGACCCGACGAGCGACATCACGGTGCTCGGTGACCG
>JANLRZ010000201.1:0-1723 GCA_031362155.1 Acidimicrobiia bacterium
CGTGGGCGAAGCCGTCGGCGATCATCGACTCGTTGAACATGCGACCGTCGGACATCCAGACGTAGGCCAGCGTGCGGCCGTATCGATCCAACCGCCCCTGGCTCGCGTCGTATTCGAGCAAGACGCTCGTGGAGTCGAGCAGTTGATGGGCGTGCAGTGATGCCTCCCGCCCGAAGCACTGGACGGGTGTGCGCGGATCGACGGTTTCGGGGGTGTCGATCCCGATGAGGCGCACCGTCACGCCGGTCGACACCTTGATCGTGTCGCCGTCGACCACCCGCACGACGGCCATTGGACCGTCGAGGCCGGTCGGCGGGCGGTTCGTCGTGACCGGTTCGGTGGTCGCGGTGGTTGTGGTGGTCGTCGACGTCGGCCGCGGTGCGCGGGATGACGTACTAGTGGTGACGCGCCGCGTCGACGTCGTCGTACCGACCGTGCGACTCGGCGATGAACTCGTACAGCCGGTGCTCATAATCGTTGCGACGGACGCGACGATCATGAGCACCCGACACCGCGACCTCACCACGGGTGCAGGATCGCACTCCTCACGCCACCATCCCGGGACCTGATCGCAGTCATTTCTGCTGGTCCCGGCGCGTCGGCCACGGGACGAGTCCGGAGGTGCGATTCGCGTACTCGTCGAAGCCGGGGCGGCGGGCACGGCTGCGCTCGTCGAGCATCGGGATCGACGCGGTGAGGAACATCACCACCATCGCCACCGGTCCGATCACGGTCCACCACCAGGCGGGGTCCGCCGCGACCGCGAACAGCCACAACGACCACCAGAAGAGGATCTCGCCGAAGTAGTTGGGGTGGCGGGAGGAGCGCCACAACCCGCGGTCCATCACGGCGCCGGGTGTCTTGACGCGCACGAACCGGCGCATCTGCTCGTCGGCAACGAACTCGATCACCGAGGCGCTGAGACCGACGACCACCGCCAGTCCGTCGAGCACACCCAGCGGGCGGTCACCCCATACGAGGGCGGGAACCATCGACAGCGAACCGAGGAACACGACGAAGGCCGGGAACACATGCACCCCGCCGAGCGAGATCAACGCCTTGGGGCCCTTGGTGTAGAGGTCGAGGTAGCGCCAGTCCTCGTGGTCGAGACCCGGCCAGTCCCGCGCCCAGTTCGACGTCAACCGGATCGCCCACACGCCGACGACCACCAACACCAACGCAATGCGCCCATCCGGCACCGCAGGCGTCGCCGCCCCCGCGAGCCACACGGCCGCGACGGGCGGGAGGACGCTCCACCACGCGTCGAACATCGAACCGTTGTCGAGCGTGAGCGACCACGCGTAGATCACAAGGGCAGACGCGAGGTACCCGAGGCCGAGCGCCGGCACCGGTCGGTCCGGCCCAATGACCTCCGCCACCACCCAGGCTGCGCCGACCGCGGTCAGATAGGCGACCGTGACCATCGCGAGACTGCCCGCCTTGCCGAGCCGCGGCCCGAGCCCTCGCCCACTCATGTCGCCCTCCGCCTCCGTCGGGACCGTGGCGTACCGCTCAGACGCAGACCATCTCGTCGTCGGCCGCAGTCACGCGATCGTAGGCCCGCGCCAGGCGGCCGCGGGCGGTCTTGATCTTCTCGGTGGTGAGGTCTTCGACGACGAGAAGGTGGCGGACTGCGTCACTCGCCTCGACGAGTTCGCGGTGGGCGGCGACGACTTCAGTGTGGTTGACCACGACGTTCGACTTCCTTCGGTGTCGGAGCGGC
>JANLRZ010000202.1:0-1719 GCA_031362155.1 Acidimicrobiia bacterium
ACGCCTCGACGGTGACGGGGATCCCGTTCAGGACCGAGTTACCCGAGAGCGGGTCCATCAGTTCGCCGTCGGTGAGGACGTTCGAGTTCACGCCCGCGTACCGTTCGGCGACGGCCATGTCGGCACCGTTCATGTCGTGCCCCCAGCCGTGGGGAATGCTCACGACCCCGGGCATGATGCCGTCGGTCACCTCGGCCGGGAGTTCGACGACTCCCACCCGGGACCGCACCCGCGTCACCGCACCGTCGGTCACGCCGAGCCGCCGCGCATCGTCCGGGTGGACCTGCAACGTGCAGCGCGGCTTGCCCTTCACGAGGATCTCGATGTTGTGCATCCACGAGTTGTTCGACCGCAGGTCACGGCGACCCACCAACACGAGTTCGCCGTTGGCGCGTCGGTCGAGTGACGGAACGAGGCGAGCCTCGACGTCGGCAACGATGACCTCCGGCGCGATCTCGATCTTGCCGGACGGCGTCTTCAACACGTCGGGGAGCCGCGGTTGCAACGCACCCAGGTCGACCCCGTGTGGGTTCTCTTCCAACACCGCGAGCGACAGCCCGCCCTCGTAGCCGGCGGCGCCGAACTGATCACCGTACGCACCGGTACGGAGCATGAAGTCGAGGACCCGCTCGGGACCGCGCCGACCGTTCGGCGACAGCGCCTCAACCAACTCGCCCGGATCGCGACCCTCGATCGGCGACCCACTTCTCGTGACGCCCTTCTGCACCACGGTGAGCAGCGCGAAGTCGTCGAGCGCGGCCGCCGCAGCCGCCGAGGAGCCCTGACCCGCGACCACAGCCGCGAGCCGCAACATCGTCTCCCACTCCGGCTGTTCGTCACCGACCAAGTCCACGAGCGGCGGCGAATAGTTCGCCACGTTGCGCACGGCCAGTGAATACAACGCGAGGTCGTAGTGGCCCTTGGTGAGCACCCTCGGCGACGGCAGGATCACGTCGGCGTGCTTGGTGGTCTCGTTGCGGTAGATATCGATCGACACCATGAACTCCAGCGATGCGAATGCCGCGTCGAGCCGGCCGGAGTCCGGGGTCGAGAGCACCGGATTTCCGGCCACGGTGATCAGGGCGCGGATCTGACCCTCGCCGGGCGTCTCGATCTCGTCGGCCAGTGTCGCCACTGGATACTCGCCGAAGAACTCGGGCAACTGCTTGACCCGACTGTGTCGGCGACCGAACCGGACGCCGCGACCCTTGCCGCCGCCACCTCCGCCGATCGAGGCTGCGGCCGTCGCCGGGAGCGTGAACATCATCCCGCCCTCGCGGTCGAGGTTCCCGGCCAGGATGTTGACGACGTCGACCAGCCACGACGCCGTGGTCCCGAACTCTTGGGTGCACGTACCGATCCGGCCGTAGATGCCAGCCCGCTCGGTCGTCGCCAGTTTCCGTGCCACCTCCCGGATCGTCTCGGCGTCGATGCCACACACGGGGGCGACGACCTCCGGCGTGAACGTGGGCGCCAGGCGCTCGATCTGGTCGAGGCCGTCGACGAGACCCTCGCAGCGACCGAGGGTGACCAGACCTTCGGCCAGCAGCACATTGACGATCCCGAAGAGGAAGTGGGCGTCGGTACCGGGCCGGATGAACAGATGCTCGTCGGCCTTCTCCGCGGTCTGGGACCGGCGCGGGTCGATCACGACGACCCGCCCGCCGCGTTCACGTAACCGCTCGAGCCGGCCGGGGAAGTCGGGAGCGGTCATCAAGC
>JANLRZ010000237.1:0-12696 GCA_031362155.1 Acidimicrobiia bacterium
CTGAGCCGCCTTGTCTTGCGCACGAGTCTTGGCACCGAGGAACGTCGGGATGGCAATGGCGATCAAAATGGCAATGATCAACACCACAACCATGAGCTCGATGAGCGTGAAACCACGCTCGTCCTCACGCCGCGCCCGCAGGTTGGTCAGCATCTGCTGCATTTGATGTTCTCCTACTGGGTTTGGATTTGGTTGAATGCGACGGCGTCGACCACGTCGATGATGTGACTCGGTGTTCTTCGTCGCAGTTCAGGTTTCGGCCCGGCCCCGAGCCACCTTGAGTTGGAACTTCAAACCCACGCTCGCAATAGTTCGCGAGCCTCATACCCCGCCGCGGTGCGCCCAGGGGGGCCTGGCGTCCTAATTTCGGCCTGATGCAGCATCGATTCCTGGCCATCACCGTCGTCGTCGGTGAATGGCTCCTCGATCGCCTCGACCGATTGCTCGCCCGCGCGTCGATTCTCGGCAATCCGGTCATCTTCGACCCGTCCGACTTCCCGTGGGCTCGAGCCCTGGAAGCGGAATGGACCACGATCCGCCGCGAGATGGATGCGATCCTCCCCCACCGCGACCTGCTGCCCAACTTTCAGGACATCTCGACCGACCAAACCTCGATCACGAACGACGACGAGTGGAAGACCTTCTTCTTCTACGGATTCGGCTTCCGCGTCGACGCCAACTGCGCCCGCTGTCCGGAGACGGCCCGGCTCGTCGCCGCCATCCCGGGCATGCAGACCGCAATGTTCTCGATCCTCGGCCCCCACAAGCACATCCCTCCCCATTGCGGTCCGTCCAAGGGAGTCATCCGCTACCACCTCGCGCTGCGCGTGCCGCGCGGGTCGGAGCGTTGCGAGATTCGCATCGGTGATCAGCACGCGACCTGGCACCAGGGCGAGAGCCTTGTTTTCGACGACACCCATGAACACGAAGTGTGGAACGACACCGACGAGGATCGCGTCGTCCTCTTCGTCGACGTGGTCCGCCCACTGCGATTCCCGGTGAACCTCGTCAACCGTGCGGTGTTGAAACTCATCGCGATCTCACCCTTCGTCGCCGACGCCAAACGGCGCCATCGCGCGTGGGAGGAGAGCGTCAGCGCGCGGCTGCCCGCGGGACCGGTTGGGTGATGCAGTGGATGTTCCCGCCGCCGAGGAGAATCTCCCTCGCGTGCACGCCCACGACCCGATGGGCGGGGAACAGGTCGCCGGTCGTGGCGAGCGCGGCGTCGTCGTGGTCGACATCGAGGAGGGGGACGACCACCCGGTCGTTCGCGGGGTAGAAGTTCACGTAGGACGCGGCGAGCCGATCACCCGGACGCCTCGGTTGGGTGCCGGGAGTCGTGACCACGCCCGCCGCTTCGCCCGGCGTGACCTCGAGCGGACCCGGCTGGTGCACGACGTGCACCTCCAGGGACCGCCCCCGTGCATCGACCGCGGCCTCCAACCGACGACGGGCATCCCGCGAACGTTCGTATTGCGGATCGGCGCGATCGTCGGTCCACGTGAGCAGCACGACACCAGGCCGAATGAAGCAGCAGAGGTTGTCGACATGACCATCGGTCTCGTCGTTCACCACCCCGAGCCCGAGCCACACGACCACCTCGACGCCGGTGTAGGCCCGGAGCAGTTGTTCGATCTCCGCACGCGACCGGCCCGCGTTGCGGTTCGGGTGGAGGAGACACTCCTCGGTCACCAGCAGGGTTCCGTCGCCGTCGCTGTGAATCGCTCCGCCCTCCAGCACGAACGGCGCACGGTATCGATCGACCCCCTCTGCGTCACACACGGCTGCGGCCATCGCGTCGTCCTGGTCCCAGATCGGATAGAGACCGCCCGCCGCGCCACCCCAGGCGTTGAACTCCCAGTCGACCCCGCGCCGAGTGCCTGAACCGTCGACCACGAACGTGGGACCGATGTCGCGCATCCAGGCGTCGTCGCTCGGGATCTCCACGATGCGAACGGAGGCATCGAGCAGCTCCGACGCCTCGGGCCCATCACCGGGATTCACCGCCACGGTGACCGGTTCGGAGCCGGCGATGGCGTTGGCGACGTCGGCGAACGCGTGGCGAGCGGGTCCGGCGTGCTCACGCCAGTTGTCGGGTCGGCGCGGCCAGGCCATCCAGCACCCGGCGTGCGGTTCGAACTCCCCCGGCATCCGGAACCCGTCTGCGGCCGGCGTGCCCCCCAACAGTTGGCTCATCCACCGAGGCTAAGTCCTGCACCCGTGGGCGGCACGCCAGTCGGCGACCCGCCGCAGTGACCACGCCCGGAGCCCGGCCTGAGCCACAGCTCGGCGTGCGATGATGCGCGGGTGAGCAGTGGGCAGGTGGTGCGGACATTCCTCTTCACCGATATCGAGGCCTCGACGCGGCGGTGGGAGCACGATCCGACCGCGATGAGCGCGGCACTGGAGCACCACGACGCGATCGTGCGCGACGCGATCGAGGCGAACGCCGGGTCACTGCTCAAGCACACCGGCGACGGCGTGGTCGCGGTGTTCGAGGTACCGGGCGACGCGCTGTGCGCCGCGATCGCGATCCAGCGCGGCCTCGGTGACGACGATGTGCGCATCCGCGCCGGCCTGCACACGGGACCCGCCGAGCAGCGGGCGGGTGACTGGTTCGGACCGACGCTGAACCGGGCGGCGCGGGTCATGGCCCTGGGCCGGGGCGGCCACGTCCTGCTGTCGGCCACCACCGCGGGCGCCGTGACGGCGAATCTCCCCGACGGTGTGACGCTGCTCGACCTCGGGGAGCACCCGCTCAAGGGCTTCGAGCACCCGGAGCGGATCCACCAGGCCCTCGGCGCCGAGCTCACTTCCGACAGAGCGCTCGACGCGCACGCGAGACCGAGCGGCGGGGGCCGCACGTCGTTCGTCGGCCGCGAGCACGAGGTCGAGGCGATCACCCGCCTGCTCGACACCGAGCGCTGCGTCACGCTCACGGGTGTTGGCGGGTGCGGCAAGACGCGGCTCGCGCTCGAGGTCGCACAGCGACGGGCGGCCGCGTACGCCGAGGGCTTCGCCGTCGTGGAGCTCGCGCCCCTCGCGGATCTCGCGGAGACGCCACGCGCGGTCGCCGACGCGGTCACGATGCCCGTGGTCGCGACCGACATCACCCGTGACCTGTGCATCTTCCTGCGCGACCGCGAGCTGCTGCTCGTGCTCGACAACTGCGAGCACCTGCTCGACGCGGGTGCGGAGGTGGTCGACCAGCTCCTCGACGCATGCCCCCGCATCACGATCCTGGCGACGAGCCGGGAGTCCCTCGGCATCGACGGCGAGTGCTCGTGGCGCGCACCGTCGCTCTCGCTCCCGGCCGACGACGACCCCGATCCCCTCGCGTGTGAGGCTGCCGCCCTCTTCGTCGCCCGCGCGACGTCGGCGCAGCCCGAACTCGTCGCCGCCGATCACCTCGACGCGATCGTCTCGATCTGCCGCGGGCTCGACGGGCTCCCACTCGCGATCGAGCTGGCCGCCGCCCGCACGAGCCACCTCACGCCGGAGCAGATCGCCGAGATGCTCAACGACCGCTTCCGCCTCCTCACCGGCGGCGCACGCCGGGCCCGTCAACGCCAACAGACCCTGCAGGGCGCGATGGACTGGAGCCACGACCTCCTCGTCGCCGACGAGCAGCAACTCCTGCGCCGGCTGTCGGTCTTCGCGGGCGGCTGGACCCTCGAAGCTGCGATCGAGGCCGCCGGCGAAGGCGACGCGGTCGGCGTCATCGACGGCCTCGGTTCCCTCGTTGCGAAGTCACTCGTCGTCGCGGACGAGACCGGTACCGGCATGCGCTACCGGATGCTGGAGACCGTGCGGCTCTACGCGCAGGACCGGGCCGTGGCGGCCGGCGAGGCCGCGATGCTGCGGGACCGGCACTGCGAGTGGCTCCTCCGCCACGCCGGCGCCGTTCGGGAGGCCAGTGCCGATCGCTGGATCACGGGCGTGGCGCGGGCGACCGGCATCGAACTCGACAATCTCCGGACCGCGCTCGACTGGTCCGCCGAGCAGGACCGCGGCCGCGCCGTGGTGCAGCTGATCGAGCTCACCTGGCCGATGTGGTACCTGACGCTGCGCTCACCCGAGGCCCTCGCCTGGCTCGACCGGTACGCCACGAGCGTGGACGAGACGCTGTCGACGAGGGAGCGCGTCGAGTGGCGGATCGCGCGGGGATTCCTCCTCCAGGAGTCCATGGACGGCCTGGGGATCGCCGCCTGTGGCGAGGAGGCGTTGGCACTCGATCCCGACGGAACCGCGTCGGACGTCACCGGGCTGGGCTGGTTCCTCCGGCTGATGGTCCCGGTGTTCGTCGATCCTTCCGAGGCCGTCACCATCACGCAGGACGCGTTGCCGTGGGTCGCCGCCCATAGCTCCGGGGACGTCGCGGACTTCGTGACCGGGTACAGCGCCAACGCCTTCATCGCCTCCGGCGCCTGGGAACAGGGACGGGAGCTGTTGCTGTCGGGGGCCGCCGACTTCCGTGACGAGTTTCTGCGGCGGTACGTGCAGGCCGGTCTGGTGACCATCGCGCTGCTGACGGGCGAGGCAGTTGCGGCGCAGGCGCGGGCGACCGAGCTGGTCGCGTCCCTCGACCCGACACCGGGCCGTCACATCGACACGACCGCCCACGCCCTCCTCGCGATCGCCGAGGCCGCCGGCGGAGAACGGGGTGCTGGTCGCGCCGCCCTGGCCGGGGCGGCGACCACGGTCCGCCGGCGGTACACGCACATCGTGAGCGCGTGGGGTCTTCCCATCACCGCCGCGGGCGTGATCCTCGCGATCGAGGGTCGCGATGCGGAGGCGATGCGTCTGCTCGTGGCGGTCGGCGCACACGGACGCATGTGGCAGGCGCGCCAGGAGATGATCTTCGTGCTCCACCGCGAGTACAGCCAGATGGTGGCCGAGCGTCTCGGGCCCGACGTGACGGCGCAGGCCTGGAACGAGGGCGAGGCCATGAGCGTCGAGGACATGCAGGCTGCGGTCGACGCGCTCATCGCCGAAGCCTGAGCGCGCGCCCGCCGAGATCCGGGGAGGTGGACACGTGGACACTGACCTGCAAAAATGGAACAGGTTTCATTTTTGTTCGTTCCGCCCGGGGGCGGCAGGTCAGCGGAGGTCAACAATGGAGTTCGGTCTGTTCATGGGTGGATTCATCCACGAGGATCAGATGGCGGCCGATCCCCAGGCCGAGCACCACCGCCTGATGAGTGAGGTCGACCTCGCCGTCGTCGGCGACAAGTCCAACTGGAAGTACTCCTGGTGGACCGAGCACCACTTCCTCTGGGAGTACTCCCACATCTCGGCCAACGAGACGATCATGCCCTACGTCGCCGCGAAGACCGACCGCATGCACATCGGTTCGGGGATCATCAACATCACTCCCGCGGTCAACCATCCGGCCCGGGTGGCCGAGCGCGTCGCGATGATGGATCACCTGTCCGGAGGTCGCTTCGAGTTCGGCACCGGACGCGGTTCCTCGACCACCGAGCAGGCCGGATTCGGGATCACCGACCCCGAGATCACCAAGGACATGTACGACGAGGCCATCACCGAGTTCAAGTACATGTGGCGTGACGGCACGTACTCCCACGACGGGAAGTTCTTCGACCTCCCGGAGCGCAACGTCTTGCCCAAGCCCTACGTCAAGCCGCACCCGCCCATGTGGGTTGCGGCCGGAAACCCCGGCACGTTCGAGAAGGCCGGCAAGATGGGCCTCGGAGTCTTGTGCTTCACCGGCGGCTCACCGGAGAAGATGAAGCCGCTCATCGAGATGTACAAAGAAGCGATCAAGGACGCAGATCCGGTCGGCGAGTTCGTGAACGACAACGTCGCGATCACCTCGAGCTTCATGTGTCTCGAAGACAGCGACACGGCCGTGGACTGGGCGACTCGTTCCGGGAACGGTCGTCAGCAGAGCCTGGTGTTCAAGTACCTCGATACGTTCCCGAAGCCGGCATGGGTGCCCGAGTGGCCCGCGCTGATTCCGGACCCGACCGCGGAGCAGATCGTGGCCGGCCGCGACGTCGGTGCCGCCATCGTCGGGAACCCCGACCAGTGCGCTGCGGCCCTCCGGCTCTGGTCCGATACCGGTGTCGACCAGTTGATCCTCGGGCCATCCGGTTCGGTCTACCCGCACGACCTCCTCGTCGAGACCGTCGAACTGTTCGGCAACCAGGTCATCCCGGAGTTCGACACCGACCCCGAGTTCTCCACCAACCGGTACCGCGCCGCCGCTCAGGGCTGATCAACTCGGTCGAACCCGCTCAGGCCACCCGGCTGACGGCCACGGGCCGCGGCCACCCGGCCGCGGCCCGTCATCGTGACCACTGACACGCATTGTCGGGAACACCGTCGGGATCGACGACGTTGTTGAGGTATGGCCAGCCACCCCCAAGCTGGCCCCTCTGACGCCGGTTGAGGCGCAGGACCAGCCCCCTGCCCCGGGTTCCCTGCGCCTCCCGGCGTCAGGTTTTTCCCCTCTCCCGCTCTTGGCCCTTCGGGCCGGGCCGCTCGGGGCCACGCTCCGCCTCAATCAACCGACCCAGTCCCGAATCGGGACGGCGTCACTCTCGCTCTCCCGCTCTTGGCCCTTCGGGCCGGGCCGCTCGGGCCACGCTCCGCCTCAATCAACCGACCCAGTCCCGAATCGGGACGGCGTCACTCTCGCCTCCCGCTCCCGCTCTAGTGCTGGACCCAGTCTTCGGACTTCGCCCAGAGGGCGGCGGCGCGGTCGGGGTCGATCGCGTAGGACCGGATCCCACCTCGCGATTCGAGGTCGTCGTTGCGCTCGGCCACCGCGCAGTCCTCGAGGTACGCGCCGCCGTGGGCATCGAGCTCGGGAGCGGTCGCCGCGAACACCGTCGTGGCTGCGCCTTGGGGCACCGTCTTCCAATCCATCGTCTGACCGGCCGGAATCGAATCCGTCAGGACCGCCATCGTCTCCTGGGTGAGATGGCGACCCAGCTCGGTCATGATCCCGCCCGGGTGCAGCGAAAAGGCGTGCGCACCACGGTCGGCCAGGCGCCGATCGAGTTCGACGGCAAACAACGCATTCGCGGTCTTCGACCGGCCGTAGGCCACCCATGGTTCGTACGCCGTGTGTTCGAAGTTGGGGTCGTCCAGATCCACATCGGAGAAGCGGTGGCCGGCCGAGCTCAATGCGATGACGCGTGAGCCGGCGACGATCGCGTCGTCGAGGAGCTGGGCCAGCGCGAAGTGTCCGATGTGGTTGGTGCCGATCTGGAGTTCGAAGCCGTCGGCCGTCGTCGCCCACGGACACGCCATGACTCCCGCGTTGTTGATGAGCAGGTCGACCCGGTCGTGTTCGACGAGGAACTCCGCCGCAAAGGTCCGAACGCTGGCCAGCGAACCGAGATCCAGCACCCGCACTGCCAGCTGGGCGTCGGGGACAACCCCCCGGATGCGTTCGACGGCCGCCTCACCGCGTTGCGGGTCGCGCACCGCCATCGTGACCTGCGCGCCGTGTGCGGCGAGCGCACGGGTGGTCTCCTCGCCCAGCCCGGTCGACGCGCCGGTGACGAGGGCATACCGCCCGGTCAGGTCGATGCCTTCGAGAACGTCGTCGGTGGTCGAGGTTGCGCCAAGAGTCATGGACCCAGATTGGCACACACCGACCGACTCCGAACGGGGACCCGAACAGTCAGTCGGGCTCGCCCGTCCCGGTCCGGAAGGCGCGCGCCTCACGCATTTGTTCGCGCTCGGCCACGAGCGCTACCCGCGTCTGGCTCGCCCGCCAGCCCCACGCCATCAACAGCTCCGGCCATCCGAACGCCAGGTAACAGACCAACGCGCCGCGGCGCCGGGCCTGACGACTCCCGTATCCGGCCCAGAGCGGCCGCTGGAAGCTGTTGAGATCGCGTTGATGCCAGAGCAGGGCCGGCAAAGCCGCGGCGAACCCAAGCAGTGCGACGACTCCAACGATCGGCACCAACCACCCCCAGTGTCGCAGGGCCAACGTGGCACCAGTGTGCCCCAGATCCGACCGTCCCGCAGACCGGGGCGGATTTCTGGGACCGATTCGCCTACTTGATGAGCTTGATGATGTTGAACATCGGCAGGTAGAGGCTGATGATCATGCCTCCGACGATCGTTCCCATGACCACGATCATGAGCGGTTCGATCAACGAGGTCAGTGCATCGACCGTCGCGGTGACTTCCTGGTCGTAGAAGTCGGCGATCTTGTCGAGCATCTCGTCGAGCGCGCCCGTCTCTTCACCGACCGCGATCATTTGGGTCACCATCGGCGGAAAGACCTCGTGACGCTCCAGCGGGCGGGCGAGGGTGTCACCGCGCTTGACCGCGCTCTGGGTCTCGCGCAGCGCGATCGACACGGTCTCGTTGCCGGCCGTCTCGGCGACGATGTCGAGCGCCTCGAGGATGCCGACACCCGAGCGGGTCAGCGCCGCGAGGGTCCGGGAGAACCGGGCCAGCGCCGTCTTCCGGGTCAGGACCCCGAACACGGGGACGCGGAGCTTGAAGGCATCCCAGGCGATCCGACCGTTGTGAGTGTTGATCCACCGACGGAAGAAGTAGACCCCGATTCCCGCCAGGAGAAAAACGAAGAGGAAGTACGACTTCAACATGTCCGACAGCGAGATCAGAACCCGCGTGGGCAGCGGGAGCTGACCGCCGAGGTCGGTATAGATCGCTTTGAACTGCGGAACGATGAACAGCAACATCGCGGCAGAAATCAACAGACAGATCGACAGGGCGACGACCGGGTACGTCATCGCCGACTTCACCTTGCGACGGAGCTCGACCTGCTTCTCGATCGTGTCGGCGAGCCGCATGAGCACGGCGTCGAGCACACCACCGACCTCACCGGAACGGACCATCGCTATGTAGAGGCGGCTGAACACCTTCGGGTGCTTCGCCAGCGCCGTCGAGAGGGACACACCCTTTTCCACGTCAAGTCGGATCTCGCCGATGATCTTGGCGAGCTCGGGGTTCTCGGTTTGTTCGGCGAGAATCGCCAGGGCGCGGATGAGCGACAGCCCCGAGTTGATCATCACCGCGAACTGACGCGAGAAGACCGCAATGTCCTTCATCTTGACCCGGCCGCCCATGCCGGGAATCTTGATGTCGCCCTTCAGCTTGCTCGCGTTCTTGGCCTCGACCGCGATGGGCGTGTAGCCCATCTGGCGAAGCTTGCCTACCACCACCGTCGCGTCTTCAGCCTCGAGTTGACCCTCGATGACCTTGCCCGTCTGGTCCCGAACTTTGTATGCGAACGTCGTCGACATCAGGAACCCCATCCCGCGTTCGCCGACTGGATCAGCCGACGGAGGTCTTCTTCATTCGAACACCGCTCGAGCGCGGTCTCCATCGACACTTTGTTTTGTTTCACCAAGATCGCGAGGTTCTGGTCCATGGTGACCATCCCCCATTTGGCCCCGGTCTGCATGTGGGAGTAGATCTGGTAGATCTTCCCTTCTCGGATCAGGTTCCGGATCGCCGGAGTCGCCACGAGGACCTCGGACGCGAGCGCCCGACCGGTGCCGTCGGCGGTTTGGAGCAACTGTTGCGTGCAGATTCCCTGAATCGACGACGCAAGTTGCACCCGCACCTGCTGCTGCTGGTGACTCGGGAACACGTCGATGATGCGGTCGATCGATTGTGGCGCGTCCTGGGTGTGCAGCGTCGCGAACACGAGGTGGCCGGTCTCGGCGGCAGTCAGCGCCGTCGAGATCGTTTCGAGGTCACGCATCTCACCCACGAGGATGACGTCGGGGTCCTGCCGGAGCACGTGGCGAAGCGCCTCGGCGAAGGACTTGGTGTCCTCCCCTACCTCGCGTTGGTTGACCACGGCGCGCTTGTGCTGGTGGAGGAACTCGATCGGATCCTCGACCGTCATGATGTGCAGCGCCTTCTCGCTGTTCACGATGTCGATCAGCGAGGCAAGCGTGGTGCTCTTTCCCGATCCGGTCGGTCCGGTGACCAGCACCAGACCGCGGGGCAGGTCCGCGAAGGACCGCACCACCGGCGGGATTCCAAGGCTGTCGAACGGCACGATCTCGTATGGAATCGCCCGCATGACTGCGCCGACGTTGTCCCGCTGGAGAAAGACGTTGACCCGGAATCGGCTTTTCCCCGGCAGCGAGTACGAGCAGTCGAGTTCGAGATCGTTTTCGAACTTCTCCCGCTGCTTCTGCGTGAGGATCGCGTAGATCATCTCCCGGATCTCCGAGCCCGAAAGCTTGTCGATGCCTTCGACAGGTCGCAGTTCACCGTGAACCCGGATGACCGGAGGACTGCCCGCAGTGAGGTGGAGGTCGGAACCCTTCTGTTCCAACACCTTGATGAGAAGGTCGTTGACGTGGAAGCCCTCGACTTCGTCTTCCACCGGATTCGCATCGCGATCGTGAGCGTGCAACGACGGGACGGCCGGGCCGAACACCGAATCGATGGCGTGCTGGATCTCGTACCGGCCCGCAGCGGCGGGGACAACTTCGTATCCCGTGGCCGCACCGACGGCCTGCACCGAGGCGTCGTCTCCGGGATCCGGGAAGGCGACGACGAGACGGGTCCCGTCGAAGTCGACTCCGATCGCCAGGTGTTCACGAGCGATGTGCTCGGGCACCATCAACGCCGCGTCGGGATGCAACGGGGTCTCGGTGAAATCGACAAACCGGACCCCGACCGTTTCGGCGATCGCCGCGGTGAGGTCCTTCTCGGACACGAGCCCTTCACGCCGGAGCACTGCTGGCAGTGCATCTCCGGTGCGTCGGGAATCGGCCATGGCAATGGCAAGGTCGTCGCGTGAGAGTACGTGGCGTTCCACGAGAAACTCACCTAGGACCCGCGCCTGACTTGACAGCATGTTCTTGCCTCCTCTGCATGGGCATATCGGCGCCTCCCTCGCCGGACTGAAGACCTCGTCGCGGAACTTCGCTCCTGGCGCTGATCCGGTCGATCCCGCGCTGCTGATGTCAGGACCGAATCGGCACTCAATCCCGCCGATCCTCATGTCGATGGTGCGGGAGTGATCCACGAACTGATCGATCAGGAATCGTCCAAATCCGCGCCCGTGCGGCGTCGCATCGGTGACCTATTCGTCGAACAGGGCATCATCGACGACCAGCAGCTCGCGGAGGCGTTGGATGTCCAACGTCGCACCGGCGGCCGGCTCGGCGAGATCCTCATCGACCTCGGGTTCGTGACGTCGCTGGACTCCGCCCGGATCCTGGCCGAGCGACTCGGCATGCCGTTCGTCGACCTGGCCGCCGGTCCGCTCGACGAGATCGTCGCGCAACGCATACCGGAGGAGATCGCGCGTCGGTATCGGGCGATCCCGATCGAGGCCGAGGACGGCGTCCTGCGCATCGCGGTCGCCGACCCCACCGACGTGTTCGCGCTCGACGACCTCCAGGTCATCACCGCGATGCAGATCGTGCCGGTGGTCGCGGACCCCAACCAGATCAACGAAGTCGCGAATCGGGTCTGGTCGCGGCCGAGCATGGAGAGCCGCATCGACGATGCGATCGACGTCGAGGACAGCGAGCCCGACCATGTCCTCGTGGCCGAGACCGAAGATGCGCCGATCATCAGGCTCGTCGACGCGATGGTCGCGCAGGCGACCGACGAGCGCGCGTCCGACATTCATATCGAACCCTCGGGTGAACGAGTGCGCATTCGATTCCGTGTCGACGGTGTGCTGCACGACGCGTCCTACACGCCTCGCAATGTGTTGCGGCCGATCGTCAGCCGGCTGAAGGTCATGGCCGGCTGTGACATCTCGAACAGCCGGACTCCCCAAGACGGTCGTTTCTCGGTCACTGGGAAGAACCGGCATGTGGACGTCCGCATGACGACGCTGCCAACGGCGTCGGGCGAAGCGGTCGTGCTGCGGCTCCTCGACAAGTCGCAGGGCATCAAAGAACTTGCCAGCCTCGGCTTCGATCCCGAGGACCTGGCGAAGTACACCGAGTGCTACCGGGCGTCCCAGGGCGCCATCCTCACTGCCGGCCCGACCGGGTCGGGGAAGACTTCAACCCTCTACGCCACGCTGAGTCAGCTCAACGATCCGTCTCGCAGCATCGTCAGCGTCGAGGACCCCGTCGAATATCACATGGACGGCATCAAGCAGGTCCAGGTCGGTCGGCGCGGCACGGTCGGATTCGCCGGCGCGTTGCGGGCGATCTTGCGCGCCGACCCCGACGTCATCCTCGTGGGTGAGATCCGCGACTCCGAGACTGCGCTCATCGCCGCCGAAGCCGCACTGACCGGCCACCTCGTGCTGAGCACGATTCACACGCTGAGTGCCTCCACCGTGCCCGTTCGACTCATCGAGATGGGCGTCGAGCCGTACTTGGTGACGTCGTCACTCCAGTGCGTGGTGTCGCAACGACTCGCGCGCCGGCTCTGCGAACACTGCCGCACGACGTCGGAACCGAACGCCGACGAGCTGACGCTGTTGGTCCGACCCGGCGACGAAGCCCTGACCGAAGTCGGACGCCCGGTCGGTTGCTCGCGCTGTTCCAACACGGGCTACCGAGGTCGGATCGCGGTCTACGAGGTCATGAAACTCGACGACGACATCCGCGCCCTCATCGCCCGACGGGCCGCCGGTCCCGAGATCGAGAAGTTGGCCGTCGAGGCCGGGATGCGCACCCTGCGCGCCGCCGGCATCAGCCACGTCCGCGCCGGCACCTTCGGCCCCGAAGAACTCCTCCGCATCCTGTC
>JANLRZ010000019.1:0-28485 GCA_031362155.1 Acidimicrobiia bacterium
CCCGAAGCCGACCCGCCACGAAGGCCAGAAGATCGATCTTGCGTCCAGTGTGCGCGAGATCAAGGAGGGTGTCGCGTACATGCGCTCGGCGCCGTTCAGTCGAGCAGTGATTCTCGGACTGGGCGGAGCGATCATCGGTGCGGGCGCGATCGTGCCGTTGGGCATTGTGTTTGCGACCGACGTGCTCGGTTCGAGCGCGCAGTACGGGGTGATGTTGCTCGCGCTTGGTATCGGTGCCGCGCTGGGCCTGTTCGGAATCCTCGCGTTCCAGAAGCGGTTGCCCCGGCCGCTGGTGTTCCAATGGGCATTGATCGGCAGCGGCGGGTTCCTCATCGGCGCGGTGTCGTTCAACGTCGCCGGGATCACCGCGTTGCTGATCGCGGCCTTCGGCGCGTGCGCGGCGAGCGCCTACGTCACCGGGTTCACCATGATCCAGGAGACCGTCAGTGACGAGTTGCGGGGGCGGACGTTCGCGACGATTTACGCGGTGATCCGCCTGTGCCTGCTGTTGTCGCTGACGATCTCGCCACTGCTGTCCGGCCTCGTCGATTGGATCCTCTCCGAGATCAACGGTTCGCAACACATTCAGTTCGGCGGCTTCGGGTATTCGTTCCCGGGCGTCCGCGTGTCGCTGTGGGCCGGTGGATGGTTGACCGTCGCGTCGGGCCTCTATGCCCGCCGACAACTCGCGCGCTTCTCGTCGGGCCATCCGGCCATGGCGGGCATGGCCCCCGACGGTTCGAGACCGGCGGCGGCCCACGGCGACACCCAGACGCCGTCGAACGGTGAAGCAGCCAACCCCGACCCGCCGGAGCACGCGGGTGAGGAGACAACATCGTGACCGCGCGGTTCATCGTGCTCGAAGGCGGAGACGGTTCGGGGAAGTCGACGCAACGGAGCCGGCTCGTGAGCTGGCTCCGCGGTCAAGGCGTCGACGTGGTCGAGACGGCCGAGCCTGGTGGCAGCAGGCTGGGCGCGGAGTTGCGCCGACTCCTTCTCGACGGTGAGGACATTTCACCTCGGGCCGAGGCGCTGCTGATGGCGGCCGACCGGGCCCAACACATCGCCGAAGTGGTGCGTCCCGCGCTCGACCGAGGAGCATGGGTGGTCAGCGACCGGCACGTGCCGTCGTCGCTGGTGTACCAGGGGATCGTGCGGGGCCTCGGAGTCGAGGCGATCGCGGCACTTTCGGAGTTCGCCACCGACGGCGTGACGCCCGATCTCGTGGTGATGCTGGATGTCGACGACGCGACCGCGGAGATGCGTCGCGCGCCCGAAGCCGACCGGATGGAGCGCGAAGGCGATGCCTTCCACCAGGCGGTGCGTGCCGCATACCGGGACCTCGCCGCGCAATTCAGGTGGACGACGGTCGATGGCGGCGCGGCGGCGGACGACGTCGCCCAACACATCCGTGAGCTCGTGAGACCGCTCCTCGGAGCCGACTGAGGTCCGACTCCTAGGATCAGCGCCATGTGGGAGACGATCGTCGGGCAGGAGCGGGCCGTGGCCACGCTGCAAGGTGCGGTGTCCCGACCGTCGCACGCGTATCTGCTCGTCGGCACGCGCAGCTCCGGAGTGATTGATGCGGCCCGAGCGTTCGCGGCGGAGCTGATCGGCGCGCCGGATGACCGAACCCGGATGCTGATCGCCAAGGGCGCTCACCCCGATGTGGTCGAGTTCGAGCCCACGACGGCGACCTACACCTTGGCGAACGAGATCCGGAGCCCCCGCAGTCACGAGACGGCCCGCCGAGACACCGCGCTGCCGCGGGTACTGCCCGAGATCCACAAGGCGCCGCTCGAAGGCGACCGCAAGGTGGTGGTGTTGTGCGACGCGGATCGCATGGAACCAACCGTGGCGAACGCGCTGTTGAAGAGCATCGAAGAACCTCCACCCCGCACCATCGTGATGTTGATCACCGATCGACCCGACAGTCTGTTGGCCACAATTCGGTCGCGCTGCCAGCGGGTCGACTTCGCGTATGCGCCACCGCGCCGGAGTGCAGCAGCCGATGCGCTTCGCCAGGGTTTTGCCGGAGTCGTCGGCCGGGTCGACGGCCGGGGTGCGACGACCGTGGGGCTGGTCGAAGAACTCGAAGCTGCGCTCGATGCCGCGGGTGCTGCATCCGAAGCGGCGGCGGCCGAAGAACTCGAGACGCTGGATGCCGACATCGAACGTCGTGGGTATCAGCCCCGCACCGCGGCCGCGTTGCGGAAACGCCTGGCCGAACGGCACAAGCAGGAGCTCCGTCGCGCAAAGACCGACGCGCTGATCGAAGGGATCAGCGCGATGGAGGAGGTCTACCTGCGGGTCCTCACCGATGATCCGGCTGCCCCCACGGTGCAGCCGGCGCGGGCATCGGAGGCGATCGACGCCTGCCGGGCAGCCCGGCAGGCCGACGAGTTCAATCCCAACGTCGGGACCCTGCTCCTGCGCTTGGTGTCACATCTCCCGGCGGTCGCGTAGGCGAATCTGCTTCGCACTGGGTTTCGGTCCGAAGTCCGGGAATCCGCGGCCGGTACACTGCTCCGTCCCCGCCGGGATAGCTCAGTCGGTAGAGCAGCTCACTCGTAATGAGCAGGTCAGGAGTTCGAATCTCCTTCCCGGCTCCACGCGATCGTTCGCATTGCCGTTGCTCGGGACGGTTGATCTGCGTGAGACTTGACCGTGGCTTCCCGGCGTTCCGATGGTGAGGTGCACGGTGATGTCGAAGAAGGTTTCGGCGCGGTCGCCGACGCCTTCCGCTCCAACCTCGTTGATCGGAACGAAGTCGGTGCCGCGTGCGCGGTCCATCGCGAAGGTCGCACGGTGGTCGACATCTGGGGCGGCTTTCGTGATGCTGCGCGAACTTCGCCGTGGGAACGGGACACGCTCGTCCCGGTGTTCTCGACGACCAAGGGTATGGCTTCGATTGCAATGGCGGTCGCTCACAGCCGCGGCCTGTTCGGTCTTGACGACCGGGTGGTCGATCATTGGCCGGAGTTCGGTCAGCGCGGCAAGGACTCGATCACGGTTCGGCAACTCCTCACCCATCAAGCCGGGTTGGCCGCAGTCGACACCCCGCTCACGCTGGAGTTGCTCGCGGATCCCGACGCCCTCGGGGAGATCCTCGGGGCTCAGTCGCCCGCGTGGGCACCAGGGCAGTTTCACGGCTATCACGGCCAGTCGCTCGGTTGGTACGAAAGTCAGTTGCTTCGACGGTGTGATCCTTCGGGGCGGACGATCGGTCGGTACTTCGCGGACGAAGTTGCCCGACCACTCGGCATCGAGTTTTCCATCGGTCTTCCAGACGATGTGGGTGACGACCGGCTCGCAACGTTTCTCGGTGGGCGTATGGCCTCTGCGATCCTGCACCTGCACGAAATGCCGCCGCGGCTGGTGCTGGCCTTGCTCAACCCGTTCGGGCTGACCGGCCGCGTCTTCAGGAATCCGAAGGCGCTCCTCAAGGCGTCGGACATCAACCGTCGTGACATCCTCCGGATCGAACTCCCGTCGGTGAACGGTACCGGCACGGCGCGAGCCATCGCCAAGGCGTACGGCGTTGTCGCGACTGGCGGTGCCGAACTGCGGATGAGTGCTGGGACCATTCGCGAAATCGAGGCTGTGCCCCAGCCTCCGAGCGGGGGAGCACACGACAAGGTGCTCAAGACCGAGACGGCGTACGGCTTCGGGTTCATGAAGCCGTTTCCGATGCTGCCCTTCGGATCGTCCGCGCGCGCCTTCGGTCACACGGGCACGGGCGGGTCTTTCGGTTACGCCGATCCGGACCGCGCCCTCGGGTACGCGTACGTGATGAACCGTGCCGACTTCGCGGTGCCGACGAGCTCACGGGAAATGGCACTCAGAGCCGCCGTCGAGGGGGCGCTCGCCTCGACGACCGGGTAGGTACCGACGCGACGCACGTCAGGAGAAACGACAACGCTCAGGTCTGGTGTCGATGAGTGTGTCGATGATGCGCGTCACTCACGTGCGCGTGCGCGTGCGTCAGGTGGCCATGTTGATGCGGGTGACTGTGTGGGCGTGACGGATCAACTCCGGGCTCATGTTCGTGTTGGTGATGTTCGTCATGGTCGTGACGGTGGTCGTGTTCGAGCGGTTGATGGGTGTGGACGTGAGCGTGTCGGTCCGTGAGGACCACCATCACGCCCAACACCATGAAGCTCGCCGCGATGATCTCGACCATGCCCCACGTGTCGCCGAGCAGTGGGACAGCGAGGAGTGCGCCGGCGAACGGAGCCGTGGCGAACACCACTGCCTCTCTGGCCGCGCCGAGCCGCCGAAGCGCGTAGGCGTCGAGGAGGATGCTGATTCCGTAGGCGAGTGCGCCGAGTACGAGCGCGGCGGCGAGCACTGCCCAGCTGTCGAGCGTGTCATCGAGGATCACGGCCAGGGTGATGTTCACGAGGCACGCGACACCGGTTTTCACCGCGACAATCTGGAAGGGATCGCGAACCGAGAGCCGCTGCGTGAGGTTGTTGTCGATCGCCCAACCGATACATGCGGCGACGATGAGGAGCGCACCGAGCACGTCGGATCCCCCGGTCGACCCTTGCACGGTGAGTAACGCACAAGCGGCGAAGACAACGATGGAACCAACCCATGACCGCCGGCCGAGGTACTCGCCGACGACGACGACGCCGAGGATCAACGTGAGGGGGCCCTCGAGGTTCAGCAGGAGCGAACCGGTGACGCCGCTGACGCGTTCGAGCCCGAGCATGAGCAGTACGGGTGCGACGATTCCACCGGATATCACCAGGCCGGTGAGGAGTGGTGTGTCGCTTCGTCGCAGTCGAGCTTCATGCCGGGCCGGACCGAACCGTGCGAAGGGGGTAACGGCGAGGAATGCCCCGAGGTAGAGAAGCCCCGCGAGTAGCTGCGGGCCGACGTGGTCGAGGAGCAGCTTCGATGCAGGCGCGCTGATTCCGAACAGCACGGCGGCGGTGAGACCGACTGCATATCCGGAGCGTTCGCGGCGCATGGTGCAGACGGTAACCTGCGGTTTCGTCGGTGAGCACAGCCGAGGCCGGGCCCATGGGACTGCTCGTTGGCGCCGCGCATTCCGAGCGGGTCGGCGCGTTGATACTCGGGAACACCTCGGCGCGGTTCGCCGCGACGGCGGTTTCCCGCGCCATGAGTAGGGAAAGATGGCAGGATCACCTCGAACGTGGTCGGTCGCTATGCTCCGCGAATCGATGGCGTTCTGGGCGCCGTGACTAGGGGCAGGGAATGACTCCACGGCGAACGTCTGTGATGTGTGTGCTGAGCGTTGTCGCGCTGGCCGCGGGAGTTGTTCCTGGCCTGAGCGGCACCGCATCAGCAGCGGCTGTGCCGACGTTTGCGGTGGGATCGGCGTCCCTCGTCGAAGGGGATAGTTCGACTCGCGTCGCGTATCTCCCGGTCACCTTGTCGGACCGAGCCACCACTCAGGTCACGGTCCAGTACACGGCGACCGCGGATTCGGCAACGGCCGGTGTCGACTTCAAGACGAAGTCGGGCACGCTCGTCTTCAAGCCCGCGACTGCGAGCGGCCTGACCCCGGTGCGGAAATTCGTTCCAATCACGGTCTACTCGGACACGGCCGTCGAGGGCACCGAAACGTTCACGCTGTCATTGTCGAACCCCACCGGGGGCGCTGCGCTCGGGAGCTTCGTCGGAACTGGAACGATTCACGATGACGACAGCGGTTCGGGGGTGCGCGTCTCTGCGGGTGATGCGGCGATCAACGAGGGTGACTCCGGATTGAATCGTCCCGCGAACGTCGCGGTGACGCTCTCGCAACCAGCGACCGCCCAAGTATCCGTCGGGTACACGCTGACGGTGGGCACTGCCGGCGCGGGCTCGGATGTCAAGGTCAAGTCGGGAACGCTGATCTTCACGCCGGCTGCCGGCAGTGGCTTGACGCCGGTGACGAAGACGGTCTCGGCGATCGTGTATCCCGACCTCGACGACGAGGGCGCCGAAACCGCGTTCCTGACCCTGACGTCGGTCAGCGGCGGCGGCGCCAGCTTGTTCCGTTCGGCCGGGACGCTGACCATCCTGGACGACGACGGCTCGTCGACCGATGCAGACGGCGATCGGCTGAGCGACAGCATCGAGACGAATACTGGGATCTTCCTCGGCGTCGGCAACACCGGGACCGATCCCAACAACCCGGACACCGATGGTGATGCGATTCCGGATGGTGACGAAGTACTCGGCACGTTGGCTGGTCTGGATCTCCCTGCGATGGGCACCAGCCCGATCAAGCGGAACATCTTGTTGGAGTTCGATTGGTTCGACGACGCCAACGAATGCGGCGCACATAGCCACCGTCCGACTGCGAACGCGATCAGCGGGTTCGAGGCCGCGTTTGCGAACGCGCCAACCGCGAACCCCGACGGTTCGACCGGCATCGACGTCATCTCCGATTACGGCCAGGGGGGCGCGTTCACGGGCGGCAACCTCATTGCTGACGCCGATGGCGTCATTGCCGGGGGAGTGTTCAACTCGGATTACACCGGCTACAAGTCGGCGAACCTCGCCGCGAACCGAAACGACTATTTCCACTACGTCTTGATGCCGCATCGGTACAATACGAACAGTGGTAGCTCTGGTCAGGCGGCGATCTTCGGTGACGATCTGATCGTCTCGCTCTACTGCTTCGGCAGCGACGGGAACGTCCGGAACACGATCATGCACGAACTCGGCCACAACCTGAACCTGCGTCACGGCGGCAATGTCGACACGAACTACAAGCCGAACTACAACTCGGTGATGAACTACGCGTACCAATTTCCGGGCGTCGACAACAACTGCACACCTCCCGGTGACGGAGTGCTCGACTATTCACGTGGGACCCGCGTCACGTTGAACGAGAACAGTTTGAACGAGAACCTCGGGACGTGTGGTGCGGGATTCCCTTGGGACTGGAACGGGAACGCGACGATCCAGTCCAGTGTGGTGTTCGACGTCAACACCGACAGTACGTTCAGCGTTTTGACCGATTACAACGACTGGGCGAATATCACCTTCGAGGGTCTCGCGGGAGCGAACGCCGGGAACCGGGTGTCGGCACCGGAACTGGTCACCGAGCAGCCCGTGCCGTTCGAGTCTCGGTAGGGAGCACAGCCGTCGTGAACTTGGCTGGACGAGCCTGGCTGCTCCGCCGGGAGGGACGACTGATGGGGCTCGCCGAGTCCTGGTTCCACGATCCGAGCTGAGGTTCGGGAACCGCGAGGGTGATGCCGCGCTGGGCGTTGGCGTCGGGTCGTTGATCGGCGATGATGCGCCGATGAGTGACGCCACGCCAACCCCCGAGTTCTCCGTCGACGTTGCAGAGGTCTACGACGAACTCCTCGTTCCGATGTTGTTCGAACCGTACGCCGAGGTCGTGGCCGAGCGGCTCGGCGGCATGGAGCGCGGCGCACTTCTGGAGGTGGCCGCGGGCACCGGCGTCGTCACTCGGGCCTTGGCGCGGACGCTCCCCGGCACCATCGAGATCACGGCCACCGATCTGAGTCCGGGCATGCTCGAGCGGGCGGCGACCATCGGCACGGCACGGCCCGTTGAGTGGAAGGCGGCCGACGCGATGTCGTTGCCGTTTCCCGACGCCGCCTTCGACGCGGTCGTGTGTCAGTTCGGCGTGATGTTCTTCACGCCGAAGGCCGCGGCCTTCGCCGAAGTGGTCCGGGTCCTTCGGCCGGGAGGCCGATTCGAGTTCAGTGTGTGGGACGGCATGGCCGACAACGAGTTCGCTGACGTCGTGGTCCGGTCACTGGAGAGCATCTTCCCCGGCGATCCGATCACGTTCGTCGAACGAGTGCCCCACGGCTATCACGATGCCGAGTCGATCCGAACCGATCTCCGCGCCGGCGGGTTTACGGCCGAACCGTCGATCGAGCGCGTGTCCCTCACGAGCCGCGCCGCGACCGCTGCCGACGTTGCGACCGCCTACTGCTTCGGGACTCCGATGCGAGGTGAGCTCGAAAGTCGGCGACTGGGATGTATCCCGGAATCGACCCGGATCGCGACCGCGGCCATCGAGTCCGCCTTCGGCGCCACCGGGCTCGAGGCCCGAATGAATGCGACGCTCGTGAGTGTGACGAGTCCTGAGTGACCAGCTCGCAGATCTTCCTCGGCCTGGGCTTGCTACTCGCGCTCGGTGTTGGTTGTCAGGTGGTTGCGCACCGGATCCGGCTGCCGGCGATCGTGCTGCTGCTTCCCGTCGGATTTGCGGCGGGTCAACTCACGGCCGCCATCGATCCGCGCGAACTGTTCGGTCGCACGTTCTCGCCGATGGTGAGTCTCGCGGTCGCGGTGATCTTGTTCGAGGGTGGGCTCAACTTGAACGTGCGCGACCTCGAAGGGCACAGCCAGCGCGTCGTTCGGCGCCTGATCTTCTGCGGTGTGTCCATGACCTGGGTCGCAGCGGCGCTGATCTCGGTCCCGTTGTTTTCGGTGTCGACTGGCACCGCGGTCATGTTGGGCTCGATCCTCATCGTCTCGGGACCGACGGTGGTCGGACCCATCCTGCGGATCGCGCGTCCGGGCCAACGGCTCACTGCAATCCTCGAGTGGGAGAGCACCACGATCGACCCGATCGGAGCGATCATTGCCGCGCTCGCCTTCCAAGCATTGCAACATCAGGTCGGCCTGCACCTCGGCCGGGAGCTGCTCGAGTTCGGCGGCAGCGTCGGATTCGGTCTGGTCGCTGGCCTATTCGGTACGGCGCTGCTGTGGCTCGTCGTGGAGCGTTTGGGTCTCACCGGAGTGGTGGCGACCGAGGCGACGATCGCGGTGGTCGTGGCGATTGCCGCGATCTGTAACTCGATGCGCGACGACACCGGGCTGATCGCCGCGATCACCATGGGGATCGCACTGGCCAACCTCCCGGCGATCGAGCCGCCGGAGGACCGTCCCTTCTTCGGCACCCTCGTGGAACTGTTGATCGGGGTGCTGTTCATTGCGATCTCGGCCACGGTCACGATCGATCAGGTCTCGAAGGTGTTGCTCCCATCGATCGCGCTGGTCGCGTTCCTTGTCTGCGTCGTCCGACCGTTGGTCGTACTGGTCGCGACGGCCGGGACCGATCTCACGCGCGGAGAACGGGCTTACCTCGCAGTCATCGACCCGCGCGGCATCGTGGCGGCATCGACGGCGGCGACCTTCGCCGGACCACTGGCCGCCATCAAAGTCAGCGGTGCCGACGTGCTGCTCCCGGTGACCTTTCTCGTGATCGTGGGAACGGTCACGATTGCCGGGCTGCTCGCAGTGCCGGCGAAACGGGTACTGCGATTGGATGCTGTCGGCCCGGCGGCCGGCGCGGACGAACCGGATCAGCGGCCGCCCTCGTTCGCGGAATAGGCAACGGGTCCCGGTCGCTCCGGCTCAGGCGCATGAGGCCGAGCACGATGAGGAACGCCACGCCGGCGATCACACAGAGGTCGGCCACATTGACGATTGCCCACGGGGTGCGAATGAAGTCGCGCACGACGCCGAACCGGGCGCGGTCGAGCGTGTTCGCGAGTCCGCCGCCGATGACCAGCGCCGGGATCCAGGTCGGGATCCGTAAGCGCACGGCGATGGGCACCACGACCAGTGCGAAGCACGCGAGGACGACCAGCGTGATCACGATGAGCCCGGTCGCAGAACCTTGCACCACTCCGAGGGCCGCCGCGGGGTTGTGGGCCATGTCGACAGCCCCGTCCTGGGCCCGTTCGGCCCAGAGCTTCGTGGACTGGTCGGCGACCACGGCGCCGAGCGTCGCAGCCGCGGCGATCCACCAGCCGGTGGAGACCGAGAGTCGTTGCGGGCGGGCGCCGAGCGCAGTGATGGCGATGACACTGCGTCGACCGGTCTCTCCGAGTTCTGGAGGCCCGAATAGGCGCGAATTCTCGCGAAGTTACGAATTCGGCCGGTCGGTGTCGATCAATGAGTAGACGACGGCGTCCTGGCGTTCATCGCCGACGCGCAGGCGATTGCGCAGCACGCCTTCCCGTTGGGCTCCGAGCCGGCGAGCGACACCCTGGCTCGGGAGGTTCTGGACCGCAGCCAAGATCTCGATGCGGCCGAGCGCGAGTTCGGAAAATCCGACGTCGACCACGAGTTGCGCGGCACGCGTCATATAGCCCTGCCCCGTGTGCGGCGTCGAGAGCCAGTAGCCGAGATTCGCCCACCGGTTGACGCGGTCGATCGTGTTCAGCCCGACCGTCCCGAGCAGCCGGCCGTGCTCCAGTTCGCGAGCTACGAACTGGAACTCGACGCCATCGGCGAACGCCCGCGCCGACCGACGGACCCATTCGCTTGCCTCGATGTCGGTGTAGCCAGAATGGGCCCACGCCATCCACGGCAGCAGTTCGGGCATCGACGCGTGAATGGCGCGGTGGAGTTCGGTGATGTCGGACCGCCGAGGTGCCCGCAACTCCACCACGCCGTCAGTCAGCCGCATCGCCCGAGCCATAGGTTGATTCTTCCCCATCTGCCACGCGCGGGTCCGCGTGCTGAGCAAACATGGGGGAATGCGGCGCCTGGCTCGAACTGCACTCACCTGCTTGATGACACTCGGAGTGCTCACCGCGATCGCACCGGCCGATCGGGCCGTCGCGGCAGCGCCGGCGATGCCGGTCGGGGCTCCGTACTGGCCGGGCTGGGATATCGCGCGCGCGGTCGCCGTGACGCCAGATGGCACGGCCGGCATGGTGCTCGACGGATTCGGCGGCTTGCACCCGTTCGGATTGGCTGGGCACGCGGCCCCGGCAACGCCGCGGACGGGCCCGTATTGGCGGGGTTGGGATATCGCCCGCGGCTTGGCGCTCACGAGCGCGTCGAGCGGCTATCTCCTCGACGCGTACGGCGGGGTTCACCCGTTCGGCGGTGCGCCGGCCGTCAACCCGGCGACGCCGGCTCCGTACCTTCCGGGTGCCGACTGGGCGCGCGGTATCACCCTGACCGCGCTCGGCACCGGCGCGTACGTTGTCGGCCCGACCGGAGGGTTGTCCGGATTTGGTTTGGGGACCGGTGGCCGGCCTCCCGCGTTGTCGTTCCCCGTGACGTTGGGGATCCCGATCGCCGCCGATGTCGCCATGCTGGCGGACGCCAGCGGGGCGATCGTGGTCGACGGCTACGGCGGAACGCACCGGTCCGGTGTTCCTAGTGTCGTGCCCATCGGAACCCTGCCGTACTGGCCGGGTTGGAACATCGCCAGGGGAATTGCGGCACTCCCCAACCGGTCGGGAGGCTTCATCCTCGATGGGTATGGGGGCATTCACCCCTTCGCACTCGGGAGTGGCACCCCGCAGCTCAACCAGTCGGTGTTCCTGTCCGGGCTCGCGAATCCGTGGGACCTCGGGTTCAGTCCGGACGGCTGGGTGGTCGTGACCGAACGCCCCATCGGGATCTCGGCGGTGCGGGCCGATGGGTCGGCCCGTCGCCTGCTCCATGCACCGGCGGATCTCCTCGTCGCGTCCGAAGCCGGCATGATGGGTCTTGCGATCGACCCGAACTTCGGGGCGAATCGTCGGATCTATGTGTGCTTCGGTTCTCGGGCCGCCGGTCGCGGCGACGATGTTCGGCTGGTGCGGTTCCGGGTCAACGACGACTGGTCGGGAGTGAGCCAACGAGCCGACATCGTGACCGGGTTGCCGATCAACCCAGTCGGTCAACTCGGTCGTCACTCGGGCTGCCGGCCCCGCTTCGGCCCTGACGGCTATCTCTGGGTCGGCACCGGGGATGCCGCCGTCGGCACGGTGCCTCAGGATCTGCAATCGCTCGGAGGCAAGGTCCTGCGGGTCGACACGAACGGCACCGCGGCGGCCGACAACCCCTTCTACTCCGTCTCCGGCGACGCGCGGATCTTCAGCTACGGCCACCGCAACGTGCAGGGGCTGGCCTTCTCACCGGCCCGGCCCTCGTGGAACGGGCTGTCGATCGAACACGGGCCGAACGTGGACGACGAGGTCAATCGCCTGGTGCAGGGGAACTTCGGCTGGAACCCGGTTCCGGGCTACAACGAATCGGTCCCGATGACCGATCTGAGTCTGTTCCCCGGAGCGGTGAGTTCGGTGTGGTCGTCGGGGTTTCCCACGATTGCGCCGTCGGGCGCCACGTTCCTGACCGGATCGCAGTGGCGCTCGTGGGAGAACGCGATGGCGGTAGCGGTGCTGAAGGGCGCGCACCTCCGAATCTTCTTGCTGCAGTCCGACGGGTCCATTCGAGCGACCGTGGTGCGAATGGCCGCGGGAGTGCGATTGCGTACTCCCGTCGAGGGGCCTGATGGCAACCTCTACGTGACGACCGATGCCCGACCCGGAGGCGACCTGATCTACCGGCTCGTGCCGAGTTGAGGTCCGAATCCGAGGCGTCGGACTGGGTAGTGTCCGCCCGTGGCTGATCAGGCGGACTTCGCCGAACTCGCGATGCCCTTCATGTCGGGCCTCTACGCGGCCGCGATGCGCATGACCCGGAATCCCAGTGATGCCGAGGACCTCGTCCAAGAGACGTACTTGCGGGCCTATCGCGGCTTCGAAGGCTTCAAGGAGGGAACGAACCTCAAGGCCTGGCTGTACCGGATCCTGACCAACACGTTCATCAACATGTATCGGGCCAAGAAGCGCCGCCCGCAGCAGGAAACCCTCGACGATGTCGAGGACTTCTACCTCTATCGACGGATCGGTGGGCTCGAAGCGGTCGACGCCGAGAAGACGCCGGAGAACGAGGTCCTGGACTCCATCCCGGACGCGTCGATCAAGGCCGCCCTTGAAGACCTGCCGGAACAGTTCAGGATGGCCGTGATGTTGGCCGATGTCGAAGGCTTCTCGTACAAGGAGATCGCCGAGATCATGGAGGTCCCGATCGGGACGGTGATGAGTCGCCTGCATCGGGGAAGAAAGCAGCTGCAACGACGGTTGTGGGATCTCGCGATCGAACGTGGGCTGGTACCAAGCGGGTCTGTGCCCGCCGGAGACTAGGAACCGAATCGAGACGATGGACTGCGACGGCGCAATACACCGGGTGTATCACTACCTCGATGGTGAAATGACCGTGTGGAAACGACGGGCGATCAAGCGCCATCTCGACGAGTGCCCGCCGTGCGCAGACGGGTTCGAGTTTGAGATCGAGATTCGTCGCGTGGTGGCCGTCTCGTGCCGTGAAGAAGCCCCCGACGAACTCCGACACCGGATCGGGCAGGCCCTCGGGCTGGAGTGATCCCGCGGGGAGAACTCGACCGGCCCGGACCGGAGTTGCCGATCCGGTCCAGCGTCCCTCTACGATGGCGGAGCCCCTTGAACCCAGGAGTCTTTCCGTGTCGAAGTTGAGCCTGTCGATCCGCAACCTCGCCCTGCTGGCGACGCTCGCGATGGTCACTGCCGGCTGTGGCAAAGACGCCGCGTTGCCGTGGCACTACTGGATTGCCCCGGTCCTGGCGCTGAGCGCGTTGGGACTCCTCTTGTTGGCGATGCCCGCCGCGTACTACCTGAAGGTGTGGCGCCTCAAGCACCGGGGCCGCTGAGCACCATGCCCCTTCCGGCCCGGGACTCCGCGGGACCCGAGCCGATCGATTGGCGCCTCGCGCAACGGATCGCGCGAACCGTCGGCGGTCGCGACGCGTTCGCCAACTCCTACTTGGCCTCGTCGCTGACCCGGGATTTCTCGGCGGCGACGTCCGAAGCGGAAGCCGCGGTCGCCGACTACACCGGGCTGCACGCACCGGATCGTGCGACGGCCGAGGTCGTGGATCGGGCCGGTTGGGTGCACGCGAATGTGCGGTCGATGCAGCGGATGCTCGCGCCCCTCACCGATCGGGTCGCGGAACGGATGGCCCAGAGCCCGTTCTCTCCGATCGGTCGTCGGATCGCCGGCACCGAACTCGGCGTGCTCCTCGGTTACGTCTCGCAGCGAGTGCTCGGTCAGTACGACCTGCTCGTCCCCGACGAGGACGGCGCGCCCACTGACGATCGCGTGTATTACGTCGGCGCGAACATTCTCGGCCTCGAAAAGCGATTCGCGTTTCGTCCCGGCGATTTCCGGCTGTGGATTGCGCTGCACGAGGTCACCCACCGCGCCCAGTTCACCGGCGTGCCGTGGTTGCGCGACTACTTCCTCGCTCAAGTTCATGAACTCATGGTCGGGATCGAACCGGACCCGGGGATGGTCTTCGCCGCCATCGGTCGCGCCGCCGATGCCATCCGGGTTGGAAAGAACCCGGTCGACGAGCAAGGGCTCATGGGCTTGTTCGCCAACGAGGAACAGCGCGCGGCGATGGACCGTATGCAGGCACTGATGTCGTTGCTCGAGGGTCACGGCAACGCGGTGATGAACCATCTCGGCGCGCAGATGCTCGACGGGCAGGAACGGATGGCCGCGGTGCTGTCGGCCCGCCGCAACGCGCGTGGACCGACTGCGCTCTTCCACAAGCTGATCGGGCTCGACATGAAGATGCGCCAGTACGAGGTGGGGGAGGCGTTCGTCGAACGCGTGACCCAGGAGGCCGGCTTCCGAGCCTTGGATGCTGCGTGGTCGGACGCGGAGTCGTTGCCGACGCTCGCCGAGTTGGTCGACCCCACTGCTTGGCTCGATCGAGTCAGTACCAACGCGCGGCGTTGACCGTGGGGTCCACCGGATCCCGGTCCGGGTCGGCGGGGCTGCGACCTGATTTCACGGGGGTCGGTGCGCCGACGGTGGTTGCCTGTTCGGGCGGTCCCGATTCGGTGGCGCTGTTGATCCTGGCGGCCGAAGCCGGGTTTCACCCGACCGCGGTGTATGTGGATCATGGGCTTCGGTTCGATCGCGGTCGGGATCTGGCGGCGGTCAGGGCCGCCGCGGACCGGCTCGGCGTGGGTTGGCGATCGGTGGCGGTCGACGTCGGTGATGGTGGCAACCTCGAGGCCCGCGCGCGATCGGCGCGGTACGACGCGCTCCGTAAGGTCGCGGCCGAGGTCGGTTCGGCCACGATCCTGGTGGGCCACACCGCCGACGACCAGGCCGAGACCGTGATACTCAATCTCCTGCGGGGCTCGACGAGTGCCGGGTTGTCGGGAATGGCCCGGGTACGCGGCGACGTCGTGCGCCCGCTCCTCCACGAGCGGCGCGCCGTGGTCCGCGACCTGGTCGCCGAGCGCGGGTTCGAGACGATCGAGGACCCGATGAACTCCGATCCGAGCTTTCGTCGAGTGTGGGTTCGCCAGGAAGTGATTCCGATGTTGAATGCGGGCGCGGCGCGAGATCTCGTTCCGATCCTGGCGCGCCAGGCCGATCTGTTCCGCGCGGAGTCGGACCTCATGGACGCGCTGGGCGCGCAACTCCTCGATGCCGCGACGGATGGTGCGGCGCTGCGGGTGAAGGTGCTGGCGGAGGCGCCGGTGGCGGTGACTCGCCGAGCCATTCGCCAATGGCTCGGGCCGCGTCCGCCGTCGGCCGACGAAGTCGAGCGGGTCCTGACGGTGATTCGCGGCGAGCGGGTCGCCACTGAGCTGGGCGGCGGCGCGCGAGTGTCACGGTCTCAAGGTCGGATCTCTCGGTCGCCGGACGACGCACTACCGTGACGCCCATGTCCGACCCCCACCTCGGTGAGACGATCGTGTCGGCCGAGTCGCTCCAGCAACGGATCGCCGAGCTGGGCGCCCAGATCACCGCCGACTATGCCGGTCGGGCGCCACTGCTGGTCGGGATCCTCAAGGGTGCGTTCATGTTCATGAGCGACCTCTCACGCGCCATCGACCTTCCGGTCGAGTTCGACTTCATGGCGGTCTCGTCCTACGGATCGGCCACGCGTTCCTCCGGGGTGGTCCGCATCATCAAGGACCTCGATCTGGATCTGCACGATCGGCACGTGCTCATCGTGGAGGACATCGTCGATTCCGGGCTGACCCAGGGGTACCTGCGCCGGACGCTGATGGCGCGTGACCCGGCGTCGCTCGAGGTCTGTACCTTGCTCCTCAAGGAGGGGCTTCAGAAGTCCGACCCGGATCTCAAATACGTTGGGTTCACCATTCCGCCCCGGTTCGTCATCGGGTACGGCCTCGACGTGTCGGAGCGTTACCGCAACCTCGATCACATCGTCGAATACCTGCCCTCGACACCGGCCTCCATCCCTCCCAAAATGGGCATTTAGGATATTCAGTACGAACGGGCTAGCCTCCCCGAACCATCGGGAGGCTGGTCATGAAGATGTCACGGCGAGTTGGAGTAGTGCTGGTCCTGGGCGTGATCGCGCTGGCGGCCGTCCTCTGGTGGCCCCGCTCGGACCCGCCCGTCCCTATGGACCTCTCCCAGTTCACTCGTGAACTCGACGCCGGTCGGGTCCGTACTGTCACCTTGTTGGACCGGGATCATGAACTCCGGGCCCGCCTGGCCGACGGGCGCCAGGTTGCGGTGCAGTTCCCCGAACAGTCGACCGATCAGATCACGACCGCGATCGCGAAGGCCGGCGTGTCGTCGTTCAAGGTCGACCCGCAGAGCGAGAACCGAGTGGTTGCGACGCTGCTCGGGTTGCTGCCGCTGGCACTGATCCTCGGCGTGCTCCTCCTCGTTCTGCGTCAAGCCCAGGGGGGCGGGCGCAAGGGCCTGCTCGGATTGGCGGGCAAAGGCAAACCCCTGAAGGATCGACCCAGCGTGACCTTCGCCGATGTCGCGGGGTGCCCGGAGGCGGTCGACGAACTCACCGAGATTCGCGACTTCCTCACCGATCCGAAACGGTTCGAGATGATGGGGGCGCGTATTCCCAAGGGGGTCCTGCTGTTCGGACCCCCGGGGACCGGGAAAACATTGCTCGCTCGTGCGGTTGCGGGTGAGGCCGGGGTCCCGTTCTTCTCGCTCTCGGGGTCGGACTTCGTCGAGATGTTCGTCGGCGTCGGCGCGTCTCGGGTCCGGAAGCTCTTCGAGGAAGCGAAATCGTCGGCGCCCGCGATCATCTTCATCGACGAACTGGACGCGGTGGGTCGCCAGCGCGGCGCCGGTGTCGGCGGCGGCCACGACGAGCGCGAGCAGACCCTCAACCAGATGCTCGTCGAGATGGATGGTTTCGACGCGACCTCCGGGGTCATCGTGCTCGCGTCGACGAACCGGCCCGACATTCTCGACCCCGCATTGCTGCGCCCGGGGCGATTCGATCGCCAGATCGTGGTGGACCGTCCCGACCTCGAGGGCCGGATGGCGATTCTGGCGGTGTACGCCCGCCGGGTGGCCCTGGCCGACGACGTCGATCTCGCGGTGCTCGCTCGACGTACTCCTGGGTTCACTGGTGCCGACCTCGAGAATCTGATCAACGAGGCGGCGTTGCTGGCGACTCGCCGGCACCTCCTCGTCGTCGGCCCCGAACACCTCGAGGAAGCCATCGACCGGGTGGTCGGTGGGCCCGAGCGCCGCAGCCGGGTGCTCTCCGACGCCGAGCGGCGGGTGATCGCCTACCACGAGGGTGGCCACGCGCTTGTGGGCCACGCGTTGCCTGCGACCGACCCGGTGCACCGGGTAACGATCATTCCTCGCGGGCGGAGTCTGGGCAGCACGTTGTCGTTGCCGACCGAAGACCGGTTCCTGGTCCGCCGGAGCGAGTTGATGGCCCAACTGGCCATGTTGTTGGGCGGGCGGGCGGCCGAAGAGTTGGTCTTCGTGGACCCGACGACCGGCGCGCAGGACGACATCGCGCGTGCAACGACGATCGCCCGGCAGATGGTCACCGAGTTCGGCATGAGCGACGAACTCGGGCCGATGCGCTTCGGTGAGCCCGAGGGTGAGGTGTTCCTCGGTCGCGATATAGCAAAGCGCCGGGACTACTCGGACCCGGTGGCCGCCCGAATCGACGACGAAGTCCACGCCTTGATCCACCAGGCCCACCAGGTCGCGTTGGGGCTACTGGTGCGGCACCGGGCGGCGCTGGATCGACTGGTCGCCGGTCTCCTGGAACGAGAAACCCTCCAAGCGGTCGAGGTCGACCAGATCCTGAGCGACGTGAAGCGCGATGATGCGCCCGAGCTGGGGAGCGCCCGTCCGACGGCGCTCGGTGCCAGCCAACGTTCGTCGCTCGGGAGGATCGTGTGACCAAGGCTGGAGAGACGGGGACCGTCGACCTCGATCGAATCGCACGCGCGGTGCGCGAGATCTTGATCGCGGTCGGAGAAGACCCGGAGCGCGACGGTCTGCTGAAAACGCCGGCGCGCGTGGCGCGGATGTACGAGGAGATCTTCGCCGGGCTCCGCGAGAACCCGGCCGAGCACCTCACCGTGACGTTCGAGGCCAGCCATGACGAGATGGTCATGGTGCGCGACATTCCCTTGTATTCCGCGTGCGAGCACCATCTGGTCCCGTTTCACGGTGTGGCTCACGTGGCCTACATCCCCGGAGAAGACGGCCGGATCACCGGTTTGTCGAAGCTGGCCCGCCTGGTCGAGGGCTTCGCCCGGCGCCCGCAGGTTCAGGAGCGGCTCACCGCTCAGGTCGCCGACGCCATGATGGAGACCCTCACGCCCAAGGGCGTCTTCGTCGTCATCGAATGCGAACATCTCTGCATGTCGATGCGTGGCGTCCGCAAGCCGGGCAGTCTCACGGTGACGTCGGCCGTTCGGGGGATTTTCAAGGCGAATCCGGCCACCCGGGCCGAGGCCATGGGCCTGATCGGCCCGCCCCGCTCTCGGGGCTGAGCCCGCTCAGCCCTGTACGCTCACGGGCTTGATGTTCCGGTGGGCGACGATCTCGGGACCGGTCATGGGCGTGGTGAACGTCACTCCGGATTCCTTCTCCGACGGCGGCCAGTTCGTCACGCCCGGTGCTGCGATCCCCCACGGAATCAGTCTGGCGGCGGCGGGTGCGGCGGTCATCGACGTTGGCGGTGAGTCCACGCGCCCCGGTGCCGAACCGGTCGGAGCGCAAGCCGAACGTGACCGGGTTCTGCCGGTGATCGCCGGGCTGGCCGCCGCGGTCGACGTTCCGATCAGCATCGACACCACGAAGGCCGCGGTCGCGGCGGCGGCGATCGAGGCCGGTGCATCAATCGTCAACGATGTGTCGGCGGGTCAGGCCGATCCCGACATGCTGGGAGTCGTTGCCGAGGCGGGAGTGGGATTCGTTGCGATGCACATGCGCGGCGAACCTCGCACCATGCAGCGCGACCCGCAGTACGGCGATGTCGTCACCGAGGTGATCGCCGATCTCGCTCAGCGCCTCGATGCGGCACGCGGCGCGGGAATCGCCGACGACGCATTGATGGCGGATCCCGGCATCGGATTCGGCAAGACCATCGATCACAATCTCGCGCTGCTCGCGCACCTGCCCGAACTGATCGCGGGGCTGGGCGTGCCCGTGCTGGTCGGGACCTCACGCAAGTCGTTCCTCGGTCGACTGATCGATGTCGACGACCCGGCGGCCCGTGACGACGCCACGTTGGCGACGGTGGTGTGGGCCCTCGAACGGGGTGTGACCATGGTGCGGGTCCACAACGTGGTCGGCGCAGTGCAAGCCGCCGCAATACTCGGAGCATTGGCGCGCGCAACGGTCGCGCGCCGGGAAGTGGTGGAGTCACGATGACGACGTTGCGAGGCCGATGGGCTCAAGGCCTTGAGCCGCGGATGTTCAGTTGGATCATCAAGGACCGGTTGGCGGCGTCGGAGCGTCCGGGTGGATTCGCTCGGAACCACCGCAAGATCCGCCGCCAGGAAGAGTTGATCTGGTTGGCCCAGAATGACTTCACCCGGGTCATCTCACTGCTCGATTCCCCCCACAACCTGCACGCGTACGGTGAAGCCGGCATCGCGTGCGAACACGTGCCGCTCGGTCGCCATGACGAACTCGGCGATCGGCTGCCTTACATCTACGAGTCGTTGGCGCGCCGGCTCGACGTTCCGACCGAACGCATCTTGTTGCACCACGAGGAGTTCGGCGATCGCCTGATCGGGATCCTGGCGGGCTACCTGCTCTATACCGGGCTGGTCGACGAAGGGCCGCACGCCACCTCGCTCATCGAACGGCTGACCAACCGGGAGCTCGGCGCGGTGGGTCGGGAGATCGTGGCCGTCACCGTCTCGGACCGGATCGTCCGCTCCGGAGCGGCGCGTCCGTCGAAATCCTGATGGGAACGATCCTCGTCACCGGGTTGGAAATCCTCGGCGTGCACGGAGTGCTGGCCGAAGAGCAGACCCGGGCCCAGCCGTTCGCGGTCGACCTCGAACTCGACGTCGACCTCAGTGCCGCGAGTGTGTCCGACGTGTTGGCCGACACCATCGACTACGGGGCCGTCATCGACGCCACCGTTCGTGTCGTGCAGACCGAGCGATTCCAGCTCCTCGAACGGCTCGCAGCGCGTATTGCCGAAGTGTGCCGGGAAGACGTCCGGGTTACCCGCGTGACCGTGACGGTGCGCAAGCTACGACCCCCGGTGCCGGCTTCGGTCGAGCACGTCGGGGTGCGGCTCTCGGTGTGACCCGGGCCTACCTCGGCATCGGTTCCAACCTCGGTGATCGCCGGGCCGAGTTGCAACGTGCGGTCGACGGCCTGGGCGCCATCGACGGGATCACGGTGCTCGAGGTGTCGCCGGTGTACGAGACCGACCCCGTGGGTGGTCCCGTGCAAGACGACTTCCTCAATGCAGTGGTCGCGGTCGATACGGGGCTCGCGCCCTACGAGCTCTTGACCGCGTGCGCCGGGCTGGAACGGGCAGCCGAGCGGATTCGTGATGTGCGGTGGGGGCCCCGGACGCTCGATGTCGATGTGCTGGTGATGGATGGGGTGACGCTCGACGACGACGACCTGACGATCCCGCACCCGCGCATGTTCGAACGGGGGTTTGTGCTCGCACCGCTGCACGACCTTGCGCCCGACCGCATCGGGCGACCGGCCGACGGCTGGCCCGGGGTGCGGCGCAGTGACGTCACCCTCACGGTCCCGACGCAATGAGCCCCGACCCGATGAGCCCCGACCCGGTGCGCCCTGAGGTTCGCACTGTCGGGTTGGTCGGGCCGGGTCGCGCCGGTACCGCGATCGTCACGGCCATGACCGAAGCGGGGTGGACGGTCGGGCCGGTCGCGGGGCGGAGCCCGGACAGTGAAGCAGTGCGTTCGGCTGCGTCTCGTTGGGGTGGCGAGGCGGTGCCGGTCGACGCCGTCGGCCGAGCCGTCGTCGTCGTGATCGCGACTCCCGATGCCGAGATCGAATCCGTCGCGGCCGAGCTCGCAACGACGGTTCGACCCGAGACATTGGTCGTGCATCTGTCGGGCGCGCGAGGACTCGATGCTTTCGGGGCGTTGTCGTGCCGGGTCGGCGCGCTGCATCCGCTCCAGAGCTTCGCAGCCCGGTTCGATGCCACCCGGGTCGCCGGATCCTGGTGCGCGGTCGCGGGCGACCGCCAGGTTGAAGCCCTCGCCCACGAGTTGGGGATGACGCCGTTCTTCGTGGAGGACGAGGACCGCGCCGCCTATCACGCCGCCGCGTGCATGGCCAGCAACCATCTCGTCGCACTCATGGCCCAAGTCGAAGAGACCACGGCTGTGCCGCTCGAGGCCTTCGGCCCGCTGGTGCGCGCGACGGTCGACCATGTCATGGCGATGGGGGCTGCGCGCGCCCTGACCGGCCCCGTGGCGCGTGGTGACGTCGAGACGGTCCGTCGCCATCTCGCCGCGCTGCCCCTCGCCGAGCAGGATGCGTACCTGGCCCTGGCCCGCCGGGCGGCCACGCTCGCGGGTCGCGACCTCGATCTGGGGCGGCCACGCTCATGAAGATCGTCGAGACGGTTGCCGAACTGCGAGCGCAGTGTGATCGGGCCCGTGCGGCCGGCCAGCGGGTCGGATTCGTGCCGACGATGGGCTTCTTTCATGTCGGTCATCGATCGCTGATGGACCAGGCGCGGGCCGAGAACGACTTCGTCGTCGTCTCGCTGTTCGTGAACCCCACCCAGTTCGGGCCCGGTGAGGACCTGGGCGCGTATCCACGCGACCTCGAGGCCGATACTCGAATTGCGCAGGACGCGGGCGTCGATGTCATGTTCGTTCCGACGGTCGAGGTGATGTATCCCGACGGCGCGCCCTCGACCACGGTGCACGTCGCGGGCCTCACGGAAGGCATGTGTGGAGCCTCGCGTCCGACGCATTTCGACGGCGTGACCACGGTGGTCGCAAAACTGTTCTCGATGGTCGGGCCGAGTCGGGCGTACTTCGGCCGGAAGGACTTTCAGCAGGTGGCGGTCGTGCGGCGCATGGCGGTCGACCTCGATGTCCCGGTCGAGGTCGTGGGGTGCCCGCTCGTCCGGGAGGCCGACGGCCTCGCGCTTTCGAGCCGGAACGCGTATCTCACCAAAGCCGAACGGGCGGCCGCGCCGGGACTGCACGCGGCGCTGCTCGGCGCGGCCGACCGGATCCGGGCCGGGGAGCGCCGGGCGGCAACGATCCGGGACCTGATCGCGGCGGCCGTGGTCGCGCCGCTGGAACTGGAGTACGTCGAGGTACGCGATGCCGGCGATCTGGTTGCGATCGACCAGCTCGCGGGGGCCTTCGTGGTTGCGGTGGCGGCGCGACTCGGCCGGGCTCGCCTGATCGACAACATTGTGGTGGACATCGATGGCACGGATGTCCGGGTCGACGTGGGCGTGCGAGTCGGTCCGTGAGGTCGCGCTTGCTACTGGGCGGGCTCGCGGTGGCCTCGACCTCCTAGGCTCCGCCGCCATGGATCTCCTGGTGTTGGGGAGCGGAATCGCGGGGTTGTCCGCGGCGATTCACGCGGCGCAACGCGGCTGGACGGTGGGCGTGGTCACCAAGGGTGAACTCGCAACGTCGGCCACTCGCTACGCCCAGGGCGGGGTCGCGGCCGCGCTCGGAGCTCCGGACTCCACCGAACTCCACGAGACCGACACGTTGACGGCGGGCGCGGGACTCTGCGACACCGACGCCGTGCGGGTGCTCGTGACCGAGGGGCCGCGCCGAGTGCGCGAACTCATGGCCCTCGGCGCGAAGTTCGACGAGCGCGATGGGGAGTTGCAACTCGCCATCGAAGGCGGGCACTCGCTCCCTCGTGTGGTGCACGCCGGGGGCGACGCGACCGGCGCGGAGATCGAACGGGCGCTGGCTGACGCCGCCCACGCCCTGCCCAACATCGACGTGCGCGAACGCTGTTTCAGCGTGGACGTCATCGTCGAAGCCGGGCGGTGCGTGGGGATTCACGCCTTGGACCCCACGGGGCGGGCGACCGAGATCCGTGCTCGGCACACGGTGCTCGCGACCGGCGGGGCTGGGCAACTCTTTTCGGTCACGACGAACCCGGCGGTCTCGACGGGTGACGGCATCGGCATGGCATTGCGGGCCGGCGTCGCGGTCGCCGATGTCGAGTTCATGCAGTTCCACCCGACCGCGCTCGACAACCCGAGCATGCCCAGGCCGTTGCTGTCCGAAGCGCTGCGTGGCGACGGGGCCGTGCTGCGGGACGAGAACGGCGCGCAGTTCATGCTGGGGGAACATCCCCTGGCTGATCTTGCACCGCGCGACGTCGTGGCCCGCGCGATTGCCCGTCGCCTGGTCGAACGACGGTTGCCCCACCTCTGGCTCGACGCCACGGCGATCGATGAGTTCCCGACCCGGTTCCCGACGATCTGGGCTTCGGCGCAGGCGGTCGGACTCGATCCCCGGACCGACTTCCTTCCCGTCGCCCCCGCGGCCCACTACCTCTCCGGCGGGATTGCCACCGACCTGGACGGTGCCTCCACGTTGCCCGGTCTCTGGTCCTGCGGTGAGGCCGCGTGCTCGGGCGTGCACGGAGCCAACCGACTCGCGTCGAACTCGTTGCTCGACGGGTTGGTGTTCGCGCCGCGAATCATCGAGGCGATTGCGGCCGGTAAGGACGCACCCGAGCCGACAGGTGTGCTGCGGGGCATCGATCCGGGAATGCTCGATCCCCCCGAGGTGGCGGTGCGGCCGGAGGGCGCAATGAGCCTGGCCGATCTCCAGCAGATCATGACCACCGGTGCCGGTGTCCTGCGTGATGCGGACAGCCTCGAGACGGTGGCCCGGTCGGTCGCGATCGACGTCGAAGCTCACGACGCCGGGGGATTTGAGGTGCGCAACCTCCTGTCGGTCGCGCGGGCGCTCGTCGCGGCCGCGTTGGCTCGGCAGGAGAGTCGTGGGACCCACACCCGATTGGACTTCCCGGAGACGTTGGCCGAGTTCTCGGGGCGGTTCTTCGGGTGTGGTGGGTCGCCGGTCTATGTCCCGTTGCCGGCGGAGGTGCCCGCATGAGTGGCGATTTCGATCCGCCCATCGTTGGGCTGCGAAGACTGGTTGCCCAGACCCTGGCCGAAGACTTCGGGGCGCTCGGCGACCTGACCTCGATCGCGACGATCCCCGACGACGCGGTCGCAACGGGTGCCATCGTGGCGCGCCGATTCGGTGTCCTCGCCGGCGTTGCCGCGGCGATTGAGGTCTTCCGCCAGGTCGACCCTCACCTGTCGGTGCGGTGGCAGGCCACCGACGGGGCCGCGATCGAAGCAGACCAGACGCTGGCGACCATCTCGGGCAATCTCCGATCGCTCCTCGGCGCCGAACGGAGTGCGCTCAACCTGTTGCAGCACGCGTCCGGTATCGCGACGCTCACCCGCGAGTACGTCCAGGCGGCCGCGGGTCGGACTCGTATTCGCGACACGCGCAAGACCCTGCCCGGGCTCCGGGCGGTCGAGAAGGCCGCCGTCCGCGCCGGTGGCGGCTTCAACCACCGTGAGTGTCTCAGCGATTCGGTGTTGATCAAAGACAACCACCTGGCGTTCATGGATCTCACTGCCGCGGTCGAACGTTCGAAGGTGCGTTGGCCCGGCCGCACCGTCGAGGTCGAATGCGACACCCTCGCCCAGGTCCATGAGGCGGTCGCCGCCGGTGCCGACTTCATCCTGCTCGACAACATGACCCCCGATGAGGTTCGTGCGGCAGTCGACGCGGTCGACGGCATGATGCCGCTCGAGGTCTCAGGGGGCGTCACGTTCGAAACGATCCGCGAGTACGCGTCGACGGGCGCGGAATTCGTGTCGATCGGTGCGCTGACCCACAGCGCGCCGGCGCTCGATATTGCGCTCGACATCGTGCCGACGGTGGACTGAACCCATGTTGCTCGCGATCGACACCGGGAACACCCAAACCGTGATCGGCCTCTTCGAGGGCGAAGAACTCGCCGACCACTGGCGTATTGCGACCGTCGCGTCCCGCACGTCCGACGAACTGGCCTTGATGATCCAACAGTTCCTCGGGTTCCACGGCTTTTCCTTCGATGATCAGGTCACCGGGCTGGTGATCTGCTCGGGCGTGCCGAGTGTGACGGCGGCCCTCCGACAGATGACCCAGCGGTACTTCGGGTTCGAGGCGCTGGTCGTCGAACCCGGGGTGCGCACTGGGATGCCGATCCTGTACGACAACCCGAAGGAGGTCGGCCCCGATCGCATCGCCGACGCGGTCGGCGCGTACGACCTCTACGGCGGGCCCACGATCGTGGTCGACTTCGGCACGGCCAACACCGTCGAGGCCATCAGCGACAAGGGTGAGTACCTCGGCGGTGCGATCTTCCCCGGCGTCGAGATTTCGATGGAGGCGCTGTTCGGCCGAGCCGCCGCGCTGCGCAAGGTCGAACTCGTCCCGCCCCGCAATGTCATCGGCAAGTCGACCGTCGAATCGATCCAATCCGGTGTGCTGTATGGGTTCAGCGGTCAAGTGGACGCGATCGTGGACCGATTCAAGGTGGAACTCGGCGAGTGCACGGTCGTCGCGACCGGCGGGCTCGCCGAGCTGATCATGCCGTTTTCTCGTACGATTGAGCACCACGAACCCTGGCTCACCCTGCGGGGATTGCGGATCATCTTCGAGCGCAACAGTTCATAACCCGAGCCCGATCCGCAATACTGGACGGTTCCAGCGAGGGGAGACGCGGGGTATGCGAGTACTGATCACCGGCATGGGTGGCGAGTTCGGTACCCGCGTGGCGCAGCTGCTCGAGGCCCGCCGCGACGTCACCGAGATCGTGGGGGTCGATTACGTCCCACCGCGCCGGCGCCTCCGCCGGAGTGAGTTCCGCCGGATCGACCCACGCGATCGCGAGAAGTTGGCGGGGTTCGTCGGAGAATTCGCGCCGACGGCTGTCGCCCATGCGGGCGTCTACGAACCCGGCTCCCGCCTTCCCCCACGGATGGCCGCGCAGTACACGAAGTCGGCTGGTGTGGTGGCCTTGGGCGCCGCCGCCCGCGCGGGTCGGTTGGAACGGGTCGTGATTCGCAGTGCCATCTCGGTCTACGGGCGCGGACGCGGCCGGCCGGGCGTCCCCGACGAAGATGCGCCGGTGGCGCCGACGACGCCCTTTGGCCGGAGCGTGCTCGCACTCGAAGCACTGGCCACCGATATCGGGCGACGCAACGACCTCCCCGTCGCCGCGCTCCGGATGGCGACGATCGCCGGTTCGCACATGCCGAGCCCGCTCGGTCGCGTGTTGCGTTTGCCCGCGGTGCCGGTGCCGGCGCTCGCGGATCCGGTGTTCCAGTTGCTCCACGCAGACGACGCGGCGCGTGCGATGGTGGCCGCGCTCGTCGCGGGCTTCGATGGCCCGCTCAACATCGTCGGTCCCGGTGCTGCGAGCGTCTGGCAGGCGGTCAGGCTCGGTGGGCGGATCCCGATCCCGATCTCGGGCCCGGCGTGGAACCTCGCCGCGTACGCCGCCGAACTCGCGGGTGCCCCCGCGCCTCCGCACGTGGTCGAGCTCCTCACGAAGGGCAGTGCGGCCGATGGGTCCCGGGCCCTCGATCTGCTCGACCTCGTCGGGCTCCGTTCGACGCGCGACGTGTGCACCGAACTCTACGAATGGGCGACGGTCACGCCCTTGCGGCCAACGGTGCCGATCACGGCGGTGTCTCGTGGGTGAGGTCGCCGCGCTCCCCACGCTCGGAGCGGATCTCGATCGCGCTGAATCGATCGGTGCGACCAACGTGTTCCGCCAACGCCTCCACGGCCAGTACGTGATCGACCCGTTCGGTGCCGACCCGCAGCTGCAAGATCTGGTCGCGCCGATCGTCACCCGGATCGCACCGGTGCGAGTCACCGGAGCGACCAACATCCCGCCCGACGGCCCCGCGCTCTTCGTATCGAACCGCGGACTCGGGGTTCTCGAACCAACTGCTTTGTCGGTGGCGGTGCGCCAGGAACGCGGCCGCCGGCTTCGCGTGGTCGGCGCGCCGGAGCTGCCCGTGATCGGCGACCTTCTGAAGAAGTTCGGCAGCGTTTCGAGCTATCCGGGCGATCTCGGAGCCGTCTTGCGTGCCGGTCATCTGGCGGCACTGCCGCTCGGCCTCACCTGGCTGCGCACGGGTGGCGGGGCGGCACCGACGGAGCTGCTCGTCGCCGCGCTCGGGTACCCGGTCATTCCGGTCTTGGTGCGACCGGGCGGCCCGCTCGGTCTCCCGCTGACGCCGTGGAAGGTCGTCGTGGGGGAACCGATTCAGGTCGGCGAGGTGGGTGATCGCGATCCGTTGTCGGCCGCCGAGCTGGCCGAAGCCGTGCGAGAAGCGGTCCAGAGTCTTTCCTGACCCAGCGTTGGTCGGCGCGAGGTTTCGGCCTCGATGTCCGGTTCTGGCTCCGCCAGATGGCACCTCCTGACTAGCCTGATGGGTTCACGTTCGCCGGCAACGGTGGGCGCACTTCGGAGGGAGTCCCGTGTCTGAGGTCGTCGTCGGCGACGGTATGACCATTCACTACGACGTCTTTGGCCGTCGGGATGGCATCCCCCTGCTGATGATCCAGGGACTCGGAACCGACTCGCGAGGCTGGGCGCTCCAGCGCCTGGCGCTCGGACGCCGGTACCGCTGCATCACGATCGACAATCGCGGTGCGGGGCGCACGGGGGCGGCACCGGAGCCCTACTCACTGGAGCGCATGGCCCTCGACGCGATCGCTGTGCTCGACGCCGAAAAGGTCGAGCGGGCGCACGTGATGGGCGCGTCGATGGGCGGGGTGATTGCTCAGATCATCGGCGTCCTTCACCCCGAACGGACCCGCTCGCTCGTACTGGCGTGCACAGCGTGTCGGCACCACGAGTGGCGCCGCGAACTGTTGACCGAGTGGGCCGACGCGGTGTCGGCCGGTGGGATGGCCGCGCTGGGCGACGAGGCCTTGCAGTGGCTCGTCGGCCCTCGGTTGCGCCGCCGGTTCGGGCTGTGGCTCAACCTGATCGCCCGAGTGGTGTTGCAGCAGCCGCCTGAGCTCTTCGTGGCGCAAGTCAGAGCGATCCTGGATGCGCCCGACAGCCTGCGCGCGGAACTGAACACCGTGCGGGTGCCGGTCCTCGTCATCACTGGTTCCCAAGATGCGCTCACCCCAGTCGGCGACGCCGAGGAACTCGCAGAGTTGATTCCCCACGCGCGCTTGGAGGTGCTCTCCGGCGCGGCGCATGGTTTGATGGCCGAAGCTCCCAATGGGTTCAACGACGCGGTGCTGCGTTTCCTCAACGAGGTCGACGCCGCGGAGCGGGCCTTCGAAACTCGCGCCGAATCTGCCTGAGTCGCGGTCCTGATCGGTG
>JANLRZ010000020.1:0-2612 GCA_031362155.1 Acidimicrobiia bacterium
GGCGCGGTCCTGAGGACAGGTCATGGCCGATCTCGAACCCCGCGATCACGAGACCCCGGATCCGATCGACGAATCCATCATGGACCAGGCCCGCGCGTTCGCGGCCGAGATCGGTGATCCGTTCGTGATGTTGCGGACCGCGATCGAAATGTTCCAAGCGACACCATCGGCGTCGCTCCCCGACCCGCAGTTGGGCGCCGATGTGATCCGGTTGCGCCGCCAGATGGGCCGGTTGGATGCGGTGTTCGCCGAATACGCGCTCGGATCCCACCGGCGTGGGATCTGCGGTCACGACGCCTACCGATCCACGCCCGCGTGGCTCGCCTGGCAGACCGGCATGCATCGAGGTCAAGTCCAACGCGCCACGAACACCGCGGATCTCGCCGAACTCCTCCCCGCGATGGGTGCAGCCTGGCGGGCCGGGACTGTCTCGACCAACGCCATGGAAGCGATCTCCGCCGCCCGCGTTCCCGGACACGACGACACCCTCGCCGCGTGTGAAACCGAGTTCCTCGACCTCGCCACCCGCGGCGACCACGCCGGAGTCCGCCGCGCCGCCGCAAAGTTCAAAGCCTGCGCCCACGCCGACGGCACCCGACCCGTCGAACCCGACGGGCTCCGCCTCGCCAAAGTCCTCGACGGGCGCACGACCCTCACCGGCGAGTTCTCCAACGGCGCCGCCGAAACCATCACCACCGCCCTCCATGCATTCACCGACCCGCCATCCGACACTGACGACCGCACCCCCGCCCAACGCCGCGCCGATGCCCTCGTCCGCATCTGTCAGACCGCGCTCGCCCACGGTACGGCGGGCACCCGGGCCAGTGCGACCGTCACGATCGTCATCGACTGGGCCACCCTCCTCAACCACGGCCTCGACACTGGACTCGACGGCCGGATGGACGGTCATTACACCGGCCCGATCGACCGGCACGACATCGACCGACTCCTCTGCGACAGCAGAATCTCGCGAGTGATCACCGGACCCAAATCCGAGACGCTCGACGTCGGCCGCGCCACCCGGGCCTTCCCCGAACCGACCCGCCGCGCCATCATCGCCCGCGACCACAACTGTCGATGGCCCGGCTGTGAGACCCCCGCCGGCTGGTGCGACATCCACCACCACCAACACTGGCAACACGACGGAACCACCAGCGCCACCAACGGAGTCCTGCTCTGCCCACACCATCACCGGTTCCTCCACCGGAACCCCACCTGGACCACCACCTTCTACGACCAACACTTCCGCGTCTACCGACCCAACGGCACCGAACTCGACCCCCACCCCTGGGCCCAACTCGCCGCCTGATCCGAGCCGTTGCGCAGGTGACGATCGGGGCAATCCAGCGGGGTCGCTCCTGGCCACCGTCACCAGTTCCCCGTGTACCGTGCCGAACATGCGACGTTTCGGGTTGCTCCTCGCGACGCTGATGCTGGCCGTGGTCGGATGCAGCAGCGGTTCGACCCGCGAGGCAGCGGTCACCAAGACCACCGGCACGACCACCGCCACGGTCCGGGTGGTGAACCAGAACCTGCTCCACGGCACCGCGTGCTCAGCCGAGAGCAACCGCTGCGACCTGCCCGGACGCGCGGCCCTGTTCGTCCGCCAACTCGAGCGCGCCAAGTGCCCCGAGATCGTGGCGGTCGAGGAAGCGAACACCACGACGGAACGAGCGCTGCGCGCCCATCTGCCCGGAACCTGCAAGTACGAGATCGTCTACGACGGCGACCCCAGCCAGGACCGCGAGTTGATCCTGACCACCCTCGACGTCTTGAGTAGCGAGCGGCGACATCTCGCCGGTCCGCTCCGCACCGCGTACTGGGTGCGGCTGGCGTCGGAGGTCGGGCCCGTCGACCTCGTAGCCACGCACCTCGCGAGCAGCAGCGACGACCGCCCCTGCGATCGGGCGACCTGCCCGCCGCCGTGCGCGACGGCCGACACCGTCAACACGTGCCAGGGCCGACAAGCGGCCGCGTTCCTCGACGAGGTGCGCGCGCCTCGATCGGTTGCAATCCTCACTGGCGACCTGAACGCGCAACCGGGCGAACCGACGATCGCCGCACTCGGCAACGGACTCGTCGATACCCACGTCCTCATCCGGAACAGTGAATGTGGTGCTTCGACCCCGGAGCAATGCACGAGCGGTCGCATCGACGACTCCCTCGCCGACATGACGAACCGGAGCAGTCGTCAGACCGAGCGGATCGACTACATCTTCCTGACGCCGATCACCCGATGCACCGTCGTTCGTCCGACCGGCGTGTTCGCCCCGCGCGGTGGTCCCTCTTCACCTGGGAACCCACTCGTGTTTCCCGCCGACCACAGTGGAGTAGAGGCGACCATTCAGTGTCGTACCACCGCGGCCGACCTCGCGGCCGCCCACCCGGCGAGCACGACCACCACCACTCGGCCGATCGCGGCGGCGATCACACCCGCCACCGAACGGGCGGTGACCGCGGCGTTCACGAATCTCTTCGCACCGAATCCGAACGCCGACGCACAACTCTCGACGTTGGAGAACGCCGCGGCACTGCGAGACTCGTTCATCGCCCGCAAGGAGTCGGTCGGCGCGCTGGCGGATCAGACCGCGGTGCGTATCGACTCGTTCGAC
>JANLRZ010000038.1:0-40826 GCA_031362155.1 Acidimicrobiia bacterium
AGGTGGGTCAGGCCGAGGCTCGGAACTCGGTCGTGATCACGTGACCGTCTCGATCGCGGATGCCGTCGAGCGATCGGACGACGAAGGTCCTTTGCAGCCAGCGGTCCGTGCCGTCGAACCGAGCCTGAAACACGGAACGACCGTGAACGGTGCGCCGATTGTCGACCGCCAGCAGGTCGCCCGGTTCCACCACGACCGACGTGTGCCGCGTTGCGATGACGGCGCCAAGTTCATCGAGCGCGGCCTGCGCGTCGCGATCGGTACCAACCGATAGTTCACCGTCATAGGTGAACTCCACGGCGCCGCCTTCGCCCTTGGAGACGACGGGCGCGGGTTCGCTCAGCCATCCGTCGCCGCACCCGAAGGACAGATCGACCCCGACCCGAAACCGCGGCTCGGACAGCGTTGTCAGTGTCGACCGGTTGAGGTGGGGCTCGATGGCATCCCAACTACACAACGTCGTCGCGGCACCGGTATCGCCACGCAGGCAGAGCAACAGCAGGAAGTCGGACTTGTGGGGATGAAATGCGGTCTCGGTGTGGAACTCGAGCGCGACGTCCGAGGATGTGGAGATCTGTTCACCGACCGAACTGGCCAGGGGGAAGATGTTCTGAATCACCTGGCCGCCGTGTTCCTGCCGGTATCCGATCGGCGTTCCGAGCCGCTTCGCCGCGGCGATCAAGGATCGTTCTGATACCGCAGCACCGGATGGCGACGCCATCTCGAGCGGCGTCGGCGGGACGGTGCCGACCGGCAGGCCCCGACCGACGACCGCGCCGGCGATCGCTCCGTTCCGCAACGATTCGAGACCTTCCTCGAAGTCGGAAAAGACACCCACCGGCGGGTGCAGGGTCGCCACGTTCATGGCACAAGTATATTCAGATCTCAATAGATCTGGAACAACTGTACCGGTGCCATTACGTCTCAGGGCGCAGCGCTCCCGTGGCGTCCCATTCCGAGTCGAGCGCGTCGAGATGGCGGACCGCCGATCGGCCCAGGGCATCGGTGACCGACGCGACGAAGACATTGAGCAACGCCAAGCTCGCCGCGAAGCTGTCGAACGGGCCCACCCCGTGATCGGACACGACGAACGACCACCGCGCGATCGTGCCGATCGGCGAGAGATGCGAGTCCGACACCGCAATCAACGGAACCTTGCGGTCTACTGCCCTCGCGCACACATCGACCACGGCGCGTTCGTACCGGCCGGTGTCGATCGCGATCAGTACGTCCTCGCGGCCGAGCCACGTCAGAGCCCGGCTCGACGCGACCGAACCCGCCTCGACCATCAGAACCTCAGCACGCACCATCTCGAGCTGCGCGGCAACGTCTCGGGCGACTCCGCGCGCGCCATCGCCCGCGACCACCCCGACTCGCCGGGCGTTCGTGACGCGCGCGGCCGCTGCTGCGAGCTGGCCGCGATCGATCCGCCCGAGCGTCTCCTGCAGATTCGCCATCTCGATGCCGAGCGCACGGTCCACCGGATCGCCGGAACGCGGTTGCCGCACCCGCTGCGTCGCCTGGCGCAGGTGGCTACCGATTTCGGCGCGTACCGCCTCTTGGAGCGAACGGAACCCGTCGAAGCCGACTGCAGTGGCGAAACGCATCACCGTCGAGTTTCCGACGCCCGCGACCTCAGCCACGCTGGCCACTGTGCCGAATGCCACGGCGCTCGGCTCCTCGAGCACGACATCGCCAACCCGCCGCTCCCGCGGCGACAGCCGGGTCTCGCGAAGGCGGTCAGCAAGTGTCATCGACGGGGACGCTATCCGTCACAACCGCCGGGAGGCACGGCCCGCCCCCACCGGATCCACGCCGTCGACGGCGAAACGAATGGATCCGCGTCGATCATCATCGGCGACCTTCGTCGGTCAGTCACACTCGGGTGAAGCGGCGGACGGTGATCGTGTGCGAGAGACCGATCGTGAGCCCGACCAGCGCGATCAGGATCCCACCGGCGAGATGCGGACCGGCGACCAGGCACAACCCGGCCACCACCACGATCGATACCACCCGCTCGGGGGCGACGCGGCGAGCCGCCTGCCATTGCAGCGAAATGAAACCACCCAGGAACGCCGCGATCGAGGCCCCGAGCGCGAACAGGTCCGAGTCGTGGAGCGGCGCGCCCGGGTGAACGACCGCGTGCTTGGCCGCCACTGCGTAGAGGACAACGCCGAGAATGATCGGGAAGTGTCCGAAGGAGAACATGTTCCGCGCGACCCGGCCACGGTCGTCGCTCTCCCGCAATACTCGCTCGATGACCCCGGGGACATAGGAGAAGTAGGTCCACCACAGCACGCACGCGCCCGCAACCGCGGCGACCACGGCGAGACCGATCTCGGTTTCGAGCTTCACTTCCGACGCGGCGAGGCCGACCGCAATGAGAACCTCGCCGAGCGAGATGATCACGAACAACGAATGCCGCTCGACGAAATGCACGGGATCGATGGCCCACCCGGCGCCATCCGATTCCGATCGCCGCCCGGCGAGCAAGGCGGATCCCACGTCGAAGAGCGCGACGAAACACCAGACCGCAATGCGAGGGCCACGGTCCAGAAACGCGCCGACCAACATCAGACACGGCGCAAGGGTCGCGAGGGGTGCATACTGGAGCCAGGCCTTCCGGGTCGCCTCGACCGCCCAGAGCCCTCGACCCTGGATGGCGAGCGCCCAGAGATTCACGGCAAAGTACGCCGCCGCGAACTCGACCGCGGTGTCGCCGTAGGCCCCCGGAATCGCGACCGCCATGAGCACCGCAAGCGGGACCGCCATAAGGATGAGGGCTTGGGTCAACGATCGATCCGCCAGGTTGATCGCGGTGCCGAGCCAGGTGAACTGCGACCACAACCACCAGACCAGCCAGGCCAGGAGCACTCCGCGACCAAACCCCGCCGGGCCGGTATCGGTCGCGAGGAGCCCGGCGATCTGGGTCACCGCGAAGACGAAGACCAGGTCCAGGAACAGTTCGAGATTCGACGCGTGACGTTCGGACTCGGCGACGTCCTCGGCGACGTCCTCGGCGACGTCCTCGGCGTCGGCCTCGGCGTCGGTTGGCGTCTCGTCAGTCACGCGCGCGGCACCGCGTGTACAGACTCAAGCCATTGCCGTACTCGCCCACCCGGCAGAAGTCGCGGCGAAACACCTCGCCCGGACGCGGATCGCCGGGCTTCATCGAGTCGTTGGGCTCGTCCCAACCACTCCAGCGACTCGAAACGATGACGAGGTCGGCCCGCCGGAGTTCGTCGGTGAGCGGGGTGCCGGATCGGTTGGTGATACCCGGTTCCATCTCGATGAACCTCGTACCCGGCCGATACTTCGGCAGCAGGTGGTAGAGGTAGCTGTCGATATAGGGCGTGCGGCGCAGGTCGCTCGTCGCCACGATCAGCCGGTCGTTCGGGCGTCCGGCCGCGTCGGCATCTCGGAGCAACGCGCGCAGGCTCGACGCGAACGTGCCGTCGGCACCGACCAGGAACGAGCGACCGTCGTGAGTCACTTCGGTCGACACGCGGGTTCCGTCGATCGAATCCTGGGCGTATGAGATGTATCGCCGCGCGACGTACGTCGGCAACAGCACCACGATCACGACCAACGTCGCCGCGCCGGCGATGAGCCCGACCCGCGCCGGGCGCCATCGCGGCCTCCACCACGACGCGATCTCCACGATCGCGCAAGGGATGAGACCGATCGTGATCGAGCTCACCCAGCCGAGGTGAGCCGAGTCGGCCCGCTGCACCGCCTGGGGCAAGAGACCGACACAGAAGAGCGAAGCCGCGAGGAGCAGGCGCGGCCGGATTGCGGTGGGGCGCTTCCGGATCGCCCACACCGACACCACGACCAGACCCAAGGTGGTGGCCACGAGCAACAGGAACCAGGCGGTGAGCTGTTGGGCGGCGGTCAGGCGAGGCAGCGGCCACGACCGGTCGATCCCGACGATGATGCGAGCCACCCCGACGAGGTGGTTCGGATCAGGAGGAACCTCAAGGTGGCGCGTCGCGCGCAGGTACAGCATGGGCTCGACGATCATCCCGTTCCACACATTGGCCGGGCCGGCGAGGATGACGTGCACCACGTACGGCGCGAGACCGAGACCGAATCCGCCAATCCAACGCCGGACGATCACCCGGTCGGCGCGCCACAGGAGCGCCGCCGCGCCCAGCACGATGGCGAGCCCGAGGTCGAGGCGGTAGAGCAGGGCGAACCCGGCCAGGACACCTCCGAAGAACGCCCACACCGTCGCCCGCTCGGGCCGGCGCAACGACATCGGCTCCCGAGCCCGCGCGAGCGCCACGATTCCGCCGAGGCCGAGCGCGACTCCTCCGGACCACGGGACCGCGATCAATCCGACCGCGGAGACTCCGAACAACACGCTCAACAGACCCGCTGTGAGCGACACCCACCGTCCCCACCGCCGGACCAAGAACATCATCACAGCCGACGTCGCCATGAGCTGCAGGAGACCCACCGTGCGTTCGACGAACACCGTCGTTCCGAACAGCTTGTACACCGCGGCGAGCACCCAGACACTGCCGGGCCCGTAGAGATTGAGGAAGTCGCGATTGGGGATGTCGCCGCGCAAGAAACGATCCGGGAAGACGAGCATGAACCCCTCCTCCATCGCCGGACCCGGGGCGTGGAACAGGGCGGGCAACGGCAGGAGGTAGGCGAGCCCGAGCACGGCAACGATGCCGAGAGTCATCCCCACCGTGGACGGACGCAGCCTGCGGAGCCCCCGGCCGCAATCGTCAGCGGGGGCAGGAGCCCCGTCCCCTGACGCCACCGCGACCGCGTCAGTACTCATCGGTGGATTGTGACACGAGATCGATCCGGGCCCGGCGATCAGGGCCGGCGCCCGAGATCGATGACCTCGAGCCCGTCGCCGCCGAGCGAACGGTAACCAGCGAGGAGTGGGAGCGCGGCCGCCACCTTCGCGCACGCCTCGGTGCCGAGCCGCGACCGGTCCACAAGAAGAAATCGCACGCCGTAGTCCCGGCGCAGCCGCCGGAGGTCGGCCGCGTCGAGCGGCGCCGCCGGGTCGCGCGTGGTCGGCAACCTTCCGTAAAGCTTCCGGTCGCAGCGCAACTTCGCGAACGCGTCGGAGCGCGAGTACGCCACGATCTTCGATCGCCAGGGGTTCGCGGCGAACGAACCGGCGCAGCCGACGATCGGAGTCTGATGGAACACCTGGTAACTCGCGAAGGTGGGGTCACAGTCCCCGGGGACACTCATCACCGTGTCGCCATCGCGCGCCGTGCGCGCCACTTCGCGCAGCGCCCGTTCGCTCGCTCGCGTGGCGTTGAGTGTCGTGGTCGGCAGGGGCACCAGCATGTTCGTCATGAGGAGCACACCGATCACCCCAACGGTGACGGCACCGAATCGCCGACTCCTCGCGCCCAGGACGCGGTCCAGCGCGATCGCAGTGCCCGCGGCGAGCACGGCAACCAGCACGTACGCGACCCGATCGGGGCCGCGCAGCGCGCCCAACCCCGGGATCATCAACAGGACGCGGTAGGGCAAGAACGACACCGCCTCCCCACCCCGCTCCCACACGAAATCGCCGCCGAGACGCAACGACGGGCCGAGCGCGAGCACGAGGAGCAACCCGGCCGACGCGACCAGTGGGAGCCGCAAGCGCCCCTTCCGCAGGGCGAAGACCACGAACCCGGCGAGCAGCACCACCCCCGGGTACAGGGTGAACTCGAGGGACTTCGTCGGATCGAAGAGCTTCAAGATGCTCCGGTCCACGACGTCCGGGCGCGGCACCAAGAAGGTTGATCGCGACGGCTGGGCCAGGAGCGACACGGGATCGGCGGAGAAAAGTTCGCTGTCGCGGAGTAACTGGTTGTTCCCACCGCCGGCGCGCTCGGCGCGATCGAACGCGAGCCTCGGGACGATGACGGGCAAGAGCAGGACCGCGACGGCGACCCCGGCGGCGGCGGTGCGCCTCGGGATGCTCCAGTCGCGGTCGCGCACGGCCGTGATACCGACGACGACAACGTAGAGCAGGCCGCCAAAGACCAGGAAGTACACACTGCAGAGGTAGGCAACGAGCAGCAGGATCGCGAGTCGGATCGGCCGGACCCGAGATCGACCCGACGCGACGTCGAGAGCATCGGCCAGGAGCAACGGCACCGAGAACGCCCAGTACAGCGAGAGGAGTCCTTGCTGGACCCCGAGCGCGATCGGCGGCGCGGTCACGAAGGCGACGGCCGCAATGACGCCGACGACTCGCCGCCGGCTCAGCCGGCGCGCCAGGTGTCGCGCCGCGAGCAGATTGAGCACCGTGCCGGTCACCATGGCGGCGTTGAATGATGCGATCGGGCCGAGCACCAAGTTCCAGAGCCCGCTCACGTACGAAGGCAGCAGGCCGTCGAGCAGTCTGAGGTCGAGGCCGAACGGCACGATGACATCCGGGATGCGCGTCGGGAGCACGTTGCCAGATTGGATCAGTTGCCCGAGTCGCCACCCGAGCCAGGTGTAGTACCGAGCGTCATCACTCGCCCCGACGATTCTGGTGGCGAAGTGCAGCGGCCCGGGCCAACTGACCAACGCGATCGTGAGCACATAGGCCGCGGCCTCGGTGAGCGGAGCCGCCCAGCGACGCGGTCCCGTCGACGCGTCGAGGTCCCGATCGGTGACCGACTCGCTCACCTGCCGGTCGCGAGCGGCCGAGAACCGAAACGCCGACCCGAAGGGCACACCGAGCGTTCGATCCGGCAGCCCGGCATGCCTTCACCGTTCCGGATCTTCACGCCGCGAACCTTACCTGGTCCATGTTTGGCCGTCCCCGTGTCGGCGAGGTCAGTTCGGGAGCAGCACGTTGACCCCGTTCGATGTTGCCTTCGCGGAAGCCGACATTTGTGGCCAGTCGTCGGCATCGACGGTGGCAATCACTTCGGGGTGATCACTCCTCGCGTAGCACCGGGAACCGTCGGGCAACCGGCACACCGCGACGACCGCCGGAGGATCGAGCGTTCGACCGTGTACCACCGTCGCGGCTTCGATCGAGACCGTCGAATCCACCTCGTCGCGAACAACGACCGGGTCCGCGACCTCCGTGTGTGCTGCTTGCTGGCGCTCGTCCGCTCGCGGCAGGCCCCCGGTACCGGGCTCGGTCGACCACACCGCCGCGACATGCTTCGTCATGTGCATCCCGATTCCCGTCACCAGCGCCGATGCACCCGGGTGGGCACGGAGGTGGTCGACGACGTAACTCAACCCGTGACTCATGTAGTTCGAGCCCGGACCGCCGTAGTAGGGCAAACCACCGGTCAATGAAAGCGGTCGGGGATCCGACGGGCTCATCCCAATGGCATCGCGAGCGAACGAGAGCGCGGGCGCGAAACAGCTATAGAGATCGAACGCGTCGATCTGTTCTTGATGCAGCCCGGCAACCGCCAGTGCCCTTTGGGTCGCGTGTCGCATCGCGGGAGACGACGCCAGATCAAGCCGAGCCGCCACATGAGCCGCGTCTCGCTCGAAGCCCCATCCCCTGAGGTAAACGCGCCGGTCATCGGGCACTTTCCAACGGTCGGCGACTTCCTCGGTCACGAGAAGGTTCGCGGCGGCCATATCCACTTTCGGGAAGGCCGTCATGAGTTTGGTGAACGGACGAGCGACCATGCGGTTCTGCTGAGTGGCGGTTGCAAGTTCAGCCGCGGTCCGTCGAATGCGAAACCACGCGTCGGCGTTGCGAGACGCGGTTTCGCTCAAGCGCGCGAGCGACTCATACGAGTGAAGCCGATCCTCAGACCGACCGCCGCGTGCCGCCCAACGAGCCTGGTCCAGCAACGCGAAGGTGAGCCATGCGGGGAGCACGCCGTGGCGGATCTCAGTGGGCAAGTACCACTCATCCACCATGTCGAGGACCCCGACCGGCGCCGGGTGTGGATACGACCACCGCGGGGCGTCGTTCACGGCGGCCATACGAGTCAGGGTCGCCTGGGCCTCGGCGCCAACGACCAGTGCAACCGAGACCTCCCCTCGCATCATCGCTGCGGCCGCGGCGTCGAGGAGGCGTTGCGGTGATGTGCCCGCAAGTATCGAGTAGGTGCCGCCGATTCCCGATTGGCCGAGCCGTTCGCTCAATCGCCCGACCGGATCGTCGTACGACCACGACTGGGTATGAACGACTCCCAGATGATCGATCTCGCCCGCCACATTGGCGTGCGTCCCGACATCGTCGATGGCCTCCCGACTGACCCCTTCCCACATGGACAACGGCTCGGGAGCCGCATGCTCCGGGTCACGCCATGTCCGGCGCGCGGTCCCTACGACACAGACCCGAGTGTGTGACTCGGTGCCCATCACGACACCCGACGTTCGGGGATCACACGACTGACGGGGTCAGCAGGATGAGGTCGGTCGAGTCGAGTTCGAGGAACGCGGCTGCCGCCATCTTCAAATCTCCGAGCGCGTCTTCGCGCTCGGCGCCGAATCCGATGACCGAAAAGTCGTCGACCAGGAATGCACACCACGGGTCCTCGGGTCCTTCACGAACCACCAGCGTCTCCAGCAGATGAAGGGTGCGTTCGCCGGCGACGACGCGAGTTCCGAACCGAGGCCGGGAAGCCGGCCCGCGATCTGTCAGCCACGCGTCCCCTAATTGCGGTGCGAGCGCCCCCTCGATGAGGCCGGCGACCGGTCCCGGGAGGAAACGGCCCCTCGCCGGCACGACGATTCGCAGTCCGTCACGCTCGAGCAGCACGTGCTCACCCGATCCTGACTGCCGAAACCCCCGCTGGAGGAGATTTTCGATGACTTCGCCCGCGTCGAATCCGGCATCGCCGGCAGGACTGGACGAAGGAAGGGTGGCAGTCGGTCTCGTCATACGCTGGATAATACACGTATTAGAATTCCTAATACAAGCTACAGTTAATCAGCCGCCGACCTCCGCAAGATATTTCCGCGTGGTACTTGACATACGAATTATGATTCCTATATCTTGCGCCGCATGTTTGAGCCCGTTCTCATCAGCTCGTTCTGGGTCATGGCCGGGTCAGTGACCGCCGCCATCGCCGTCGCCGCGCTGACCCGGTCTGACCGAACCGTCCGCATCGTCGCCCGACTCCTCGGGCTCGGGGCCGTCGCCGCGCTGGCGATGGTCACGACCACGGTGCTCGGAACCGATGCCTCAACCGCGGGGATCACCATCGGTGGGTTCTCGGCGATCGTCGTGCTCCTGGTGACCGGAATGGGCGCGACGGTGGTGGAGTTTTCGCGACGCAACCTGCGCGGCGAGGCCTACCAACACCGATTCGTCAGCTTGGCCACAGCGCTGATCGGGTCGGGGGTCATCTTCGCGATCACGACGAACCTGATCGTGCTCGCCCTCGCGTGGATCGTCACCAGTCAACTCACCGTGGCTCTCATCCGCACGGGGCCCCAGGCCGGGGCCGACACTCGTTCCCTGCGGGCGCGGCGCGCGTTCGCGATTGGCGACACGGCGATCATCGCGGCGATCACAACTCTCGTGATTTCCAGTGGCAGCACCTCCATCGACTCACTTCGAGGCGCCGGCGACGCTGCCCTCGCAGTTGCCGGGCTGCTGCTCGTGCTCGCCGCCCTGACTCGGTCGGCATCGGGACCGTTCGTCCGTTGGCTCCCCGACTCGCTGGGGGCACCCACTTCATCGTCGGCCCTCTTGCACGCGGGCGTCGTCAACGGAGGGGCAATCCTGCTCATCCGCTTGTCCCCTGCTGTCGCCGAGATCTGGCCCGCCGCGATCTTCGCGGCGATCGCCGGCGGCGTGAGTTGCGTGTTCGCGGAAGCGGTGATGATGACACGACCCGATATCAAGGGCCGACTCGCCTGGTCAACCATCGCCCAGATGAGCTTCACCGTGTTGCTCTGTGGACTCGGACTGAACGTGGCGGCCGGCCTCCACCTGGTCGCGCACGGCTTCTACAAGGGTGCGCTGTTCCTCGGCTCCGGGAGTGCGGTTCGCGGTCTGGTTCGCCAACGCATGGCACCGCCGGTGCGCCCTACGGTCACCCGCCAGCGGCTCCCGATCGACGCGCTCGCGTCCACGGCCACTGCCGCGGCGATCGTCGCCACAACGTTCGCGTTCGATGTGCGCATCACCGCCGAACTGGCGGTACCACTCATCCTGGCCTGGGTCGCGGGTACCTGCGCCGTCGCCGCCGGAGCACGCCGCGTCACGAGCCGCCGACACCAGGCAGAAGCCGTCCTGCTCGGCATGGCGGCAATGGCCCTGTTCGTCGCCATCACGATCGCCCTCAAGCGCGCTATCGGGCCGAGCGTGGTTGCGGAGATTCCCGTGCTGAGCGCGATCTGGGTCGTTCCCATCTTGGCGGGTCTGGCCATCGTGGCTGCGACCCGATCCCGTGCCGGACGGTGGACGAGGGTCCTCGAACCCGCGTGGGCTGCCGCCAGCCACGCCGGACAACCCCGCCCGCCGCTCGGCGTCCGATCAAGTCCGGTTCCCCTGGAACCCGACCATTCGGCGCTGCCCAAGCACCCCAGCCTGGCCCCCATCCCCGCGACCCAAGGAGCGTGAGCGCGATGACCTCGACGACGATCGACGCGCTGGACGACGACGTGGCCGCAGCGAGCGCGGTCGTCGCACCGAGTTGGCCGCTTTCGTCGACCATCGCGGTCAACCCGCTCTCGGGGTTTGAGCACCTACCTTTCGCCGACGCCCTCACCGAGGCGGGCAACCGATTCGGAGCTCGCGGCCACCTCTCCGCTCACGAGTTCGGCGGCGCGCTGCGCAGCGGGCGGATTACCCGGTCGGAGCTGGAAGCTGCGATCGACCGGCGATACCCGGGCCTCGGCGTCGATGAGCGAGAGACCCGGCTCGCCGAAGTGCTCCACGACACCGACACGCCTTTACCTCGGCGCCAGACGCTGACGCGGGCCGAGCGCGCGGACCGCGCCAGCGGTTCGAGCCACCGAGAGACCCTCGACCGTGAACTGACCGAGTGGTGCGCGCAGTGGTCCACGCGCGCCCAGCCCGGCAACTTCTGGTCCGGGTGGCGATCCGAACACCGGCACGCAGACACCTGGGATGCCGACCCCGCTCTTGCCCTGGCCGAGGCGCTCGAACGACTGAGTGTGCAAGCTCCCGAGCGACGCGGCTATCTCGAGTCGCATCTCAGCGCGTTGCCGGGATGGTCGGCCCACCTCCGCTGGCGCACCGAACAGTTCAACGACGACACACTCCTGGGGTTTCTCGCGGCGGCAATCAGCCGGGAAGCTGAGCTCGTCGGGGCCAACTCACAGTGGGAACCCGTCGGCGCCGATCCGACCGCCGGACGCGGGGAGGGCCTGGGTTCCACACCATTGGGACCGACGGAACGTGCGGTGATCTGGCTCGACGCGTACGAGCGCGTGGCGCACGATGCGCTGCTCGGCACGATTGATCGAGTCGGCAACGAGTTTGATGCGACTGCCGAGCCCGTTCGCCCGCGGGCGCAGATCGTCTGTTGCATCGACGTCCGCTCCGAGGGCGTACGCCGCCAGCTCGAGTCGGTCGGACCCTACGAGACCTACGGGTACGCCGGCTTCTTCGGCCTGGCCGCGCGGTTCGAACCCGTCAGCGGCGGTGTGGGCACGGACCAGTGTCCGGTGCTACTGCGACCCGGGGTCACGCTACGCGAAGAGGAGACACCCACCGACCGCGATCGGCGCATCAGCGAGATCGAACGCCAACGCACCGCCATCGCGTTCGACGACGCCTGGCGTGCGACCAAGTATCACCCGATCGCTCCCCTCGCCCTCGCCGAAGCAGCCGGCTGGGTGGCCGGACCAATCGCCGCCCTGCGAACCGCGGCACCGGGCTTCACTGCGTGGGCCGCCGATCAGGCGCGGCGAGTCGGCCACCGACCGTTCGCGACCGAGTACGACCGGGGCGCGATCGACCCCGACGATCAAGCCGACCTCGTTGGGGCCATCCTCCGACTCGGCCTGCGACCCCACGTCGCCCGGATGGTCGTGCTCTGCGGGCACGGTGCCCGCGTCGACAACAACCCCACGGAGTCGGGGTTGGCGTGTGGTGCGTGCGGCGGCAACTCGGGCGCGGCCAACGCTCGGGCCGTGGCCGCCATGGCCAACGACCCCACCGTCCGCGAGCGGCTCGCCACTCGCGGCACGCCGATCCCGGACGACACCTGGTTCATCGCCGCTCTCCACGACACGGCGACCGACACGGTGAGCTTCCTCGACGTTGCCTCGGTGCCGGCGAGCCACTCGTCCGACCTGCAGATCATCAGTCACGACTGCGACGTTGCGGGACGACTCGCCGCCGAGGACCGAGCCTCAGCCTTACCTGGGCTCAGCGAGACGAGCGCCAAGCACACGCCGCGGGACCGCAACCGCATCGTCCGCAAGGTGCGGCGGCGGAGTCGCGACTGGGCAGAACCCGCGGCCGAGCTGGGGCTTGCGGGCAACATGGCCTTTCTCGTCGGACCCCGGCATCTGACCCGAGGCGCCGACCTCAGCCGTCGCGTGTTCCTTCACTCCTACGACGCGGCGAGCGATCGGAACGGCGAGGTCCTCAACGGCATCCTGACCGCTCCGCTGATCGTGGCGCAGTGGATCAACGCGCAGTACAACTTCTCGACGACGGATCCGGAAATATTCGGCGCCGGCACCAAGGCCGTACACAACGTGCTCGGCGACGTCGGGCTTCTCCGCGGGCCGGGTGGAGACCTCTGTCGGGGCCTGCCGGTGCAGTCGGTGCGATCGGGATCGACCCTGCTCCATGAACCGATTCGGCTCATGGCGGTCGTGCAGGGATCCCTCGACCACATCGACGCGTCGATCGCGGGGTCGGTGACCCTCCGTCAGCTGGTAGAGAACGAATGGATCGCGATGGTGGCCCGCGCGACTCCGGATGCACCATGGCAACAACGCACCGCGTCCGGGTGGCACGAGCGGACGATCATCGATCGATCGAGGCGCGAACGCTCCGAGGCGACCTCATGACCAGCGCTCACCACCTCGCGACCTCGGCGGGAATGCTCACCGGCAAGAAGATGCTGATCACCGGTGTCGTGAATCAGGAATCCATCGCATTCGCGACGGCAGCCGCGATCCAACGCGCCGGAGGCGAGATCATTCTCACCGCGCTCGGACGCGACCGAGACCTCGCCGAAGCAGCGGCCGATGCACTCCCGGCGCCCGCGCCCATCCTGCAGGCTGATCTCACCGATCCCGACCAGCTCCGCGACCTCACCGGCGAGGTGCAGACGCGATGGGGGGCACTCGACGGTGCACTGCACGCGGTCGCCTTCGCACCGCGAGAAGCGCTCGCCGGCGATTTCCTCGCCGCCGGGATCGAGTCGGTCAACCGTGCCTTCGCAGCCAGTACCTACTCCTACGCCGCACTGGCTGGTGTCGTCGCCGATCTCGCGCCGGACCGCGGCGCGTCACTGGTCGGGCTGGACTTCGCGGCCGCAGGCGCATGGCCCGTCTACAACTGGATGGGCGTGTGCAAGGCCGGCCTCGAAGCCGCGAGCCGGTACGTGGCTCGGGATCTCGGACCGCGACGGATCCGGTCGAACCTCATCGCGGCCGGCCCGATCCACACTCGTGCCGCAGGCGGCATTCCGGAGTTTTCCCGGCTGACCAACGCTTGGGAGGCACAGTCGCCGATGCCGTGGGATCCCTGCGACAGCACACCCGTTGCCGATGCCGCGTGCTTTCTGCTCTCGGATCTCGCCCGCATGATCACGGGCGAGATCCTGCACGTCGACGGCGGCTACCACGCAATGGCCGCTCCGCTGTACTCAGCCGACGAGGTCAGGCCCGCCGGCGCGGCTTCTTGACCAGCCCCAGCAACTCGGTGACTTGGTGCTCGCGCTCGATCGGGTGCCGCAGGGGCAGCGCTCCATGCACCTCGTAGCGGTTGCGTCGACCAATCCGCTCGCGCGTCAAGTATCCGCCCTCCTCGAGATCGGCGACGATGCTCTGGGCGGATCGCTCCGTGATCCCAACTCGCTCGGCGATGTCGCGCCCGCGGATGTTCGGGTCGGCGGAAATCGAGAGCAACACGTGCGCGTGATTGGTCAGAAAGGTCCACGCGGGCTTGTCCGGGTCGGTCATCTCAGTCCAGCCTCCGGTCATTGGAAACACCAATCGTACCTTAGGCTTCGTAGTTGTCGATCAGAATCGGAGCACTGCGGCAATACGTTCGTGAACGGCAAGCACCCCATCGGGAACGATGACCACCCGGCCGCGCGCCGCCAGGACCGCCTCGATGACCTCGTCGACGATGTCATCCACGACGTCCGGCGCCTCGCGATCGTCCGTCAAATCGATCCGTCCGTCATGGACCCGGACCGCCACGGCGAATCCGTCCTCCACCACGAGCGTGGCAATCCTGCCTTCTCCGACCAAGGCCCAGAGTTCCTCGAGACCGCCTGCGAACTTTCGAGCGGATCGCGCTCGCGCGAGCGACTGAAGGGCCGCATCTTGATCGGAGCTGAGCCACTCCTCGACCAGTGGCCACGCCGCTTCGTGGAGTTCGGCCCAACTGCTGCGATCGCGGTTCCCTGGTATGAAACCAATGGTCTCCAACATCTCGGGGACCAGGCTCCGCCGTACCGTGCGGTCAACGCCGGCAACCACCGTCGGAAAACCGTGGGTCGCGTTCTCATCACGAATCCGCTCGGCCGCTGCTCGCGTCCAGGCCATGATCGACTGCTCCGGACCCCGCGCCATCGGCCAAGCTTCGTTCTGCACCTCGATGAGCCGTGAGCGGTCACCGACAAAGACCCGGGTCATCTGCTCACTGACGGTGACCACTCGGAACTCGGCGCTGCGATTCAAGTCGGCGACCAGATCCCGGGTCGCAAAGGTCTCGTCGATCACCACCCGCTCGTCGACGATGCGGCCCAGTCGCACCACGGTCGTGTAGTCCGGCGAGGCACACCACGCGATGGACGCCGAACTGACAACGCCTTCCTGCTCCCTCAGGAGCACTTCGAGTTCGGCCCGAAGGGCCACCCGAACCTCCCCGCCGACGTCTCCGTCGAGCCGCTGGTCCACGTGGTCGATCATGCGCCGAGCGGCGGCGACTTCTGCCGGGCTCATCGGTACGCCCTTGGTGGTATTCATCAAGATGGTGATGCTGGGATAGGCGCGGCGCCGTTGGAGATCGTTGAGCAGAGCCTCGTTCATCAGAAAACCTTCCTGCGTCCGTCGCGCTCGCGACGATCGAGCAGGAGGTCTCCCCCACCCGTCGACGACGGGTCGGCACGCCGGAGCAATGTGGATTGCTCGTGATGACGACGACACCTGGGTGATCGGGGTACTCCCCTCCGTTCCCTACTCTACGGTTCCGAGAGACCTAAGTCAAGAAATCTGTTGCATGTATTTCACGCCGTATATATCGGCGGCGAGGCCTTGGAAGTTGCGGTCGGCGTGAACTTCACGGGCAGGCGCTTGATACCGCCCACCAACGGGATGCCCTGCGCGTCGAGCGGCACAGGTTCGCCGGTGAGTTCGAGATCCGGCAGGCGGGTCAACAGTTGGCGGAATGCAACCGAGAGTTCGCGGCGAGCGAGGTGGGCGCCGAGACAGAAGTGGGGTCCCGGCCCACCGAACCCCACGTGCAGGTTCGGGCTGCGGCTGACATCGAACTCTTCCGGATTCTCGAACGCACGCGGGTCGCGGTTGGCCACGCCGTAGAGCAGCACCACCTTGTCGCCCTCGTGGAAGTCGTGGTCCGAGATAGTGACGTCGGTGGTCGCCGTGCGGCGCATGAAGGTGACCGGCGACGCGACCCGCACGATCTCTTCGACGGCGCTGGGCGTCATCGCGTCGAGGTTCTCCTGCCAAATCCGACGTTGTTCGGGGAACTGCGACAACAGATGCACGCCATGGCTGATGGCAGTGCGCGTGGTGTCGTTCCCCGCAACCGCCAAGAGGATGAAGAAGGGCGCAATCTCGTTCGGTGCCAGCATTGCTTCGCCGAGATCGTTGTTCACCAGTTGCGAGGTCAGGTCGTCGGTCGGGCGGACCCGTCGTTCCTCCACCAGTTCGTTCATCAGGTTCGTGAGGCTCATGCCGGCATCGAACATCGCCACCATCGGGTCGCCGTCGCCCATGAACTCGGGGTCGCCGCCCCCGAGGATGACGTTCGTGGCCTTGAGCACCGTGTCGAACTCGCTGCGTGGGATGCCCATCATGTCGCAGATGACGAGGAGCGGGAACGGCTGCGACAGCACGTTGACGAGATCGACCTCGCCGTGTTCACAGAACCCGTCGATGACTTCGGTGCAGATCGTGTCGACGGAGTCGAGCACGGTCTGGAGTTGGCGCGGGGTGAACGACCGGCCGACGATGGCACGCTGGCGAGCGTGACGCGGGTCGTCCATGTTGATGAACGATCCGAAGAAGTCGAGCGCTTCGGTCGGGAGATCGGGAATCGCGACCGCCCCTTGGCCCGAGCAGAACTCCTTGGGCCGCTTGCTGATGTCGACCAACTCGGCGAACCGGGTCACGACCTGGAAGTGCTCGGTCTGGCCCGTCATCGGGTTGTCGAAGGATGCCCCGGCGAACGGTCCCGCTTCCCGGATCGGTATGAACTCCCGCATCCGGTCGGCGAGCGGTTGACGCCAGAAGTGTGGGTCGATCAAGCGTGGGTTAGTGGTCATCTCGATCTCTCGTCGGTGAAGGCGACGGCCAAGCTAGCGAGACCGCGGGAGTCCGATCCGATCACGCTCGATCTGAAGCACCGGGCGACGCAGCGCGATAGGCGATCGGTAGGTGCTTGGGTCCGGAGATGAACGTGGAGGGAAGCCACTCGGTGTCGCCGATCGGTCGAACACCATCGAGGCGACGCAGCAGTTCACGCAAGATCGCATGGATCTCCACCCGGGCAATGTGTGCGCCCAAACAGAAGTGCGGTCCACCACCACCGAACGCGATGTGCTCGTTGGGGGAACGGGTGAGATCCAGCACGCCGGCGGTCGCGCCAAACACGTCCTCGTCACGGTTCGCCGATCCGTAGTACATGACCACCTTCTGGCCCGCAGCAATCGGCACACCGCGGAGTTCCATCTCGCGTGTTGCGGTCCGGCGCATGTAGACCACGGGGCTCACCCATCGGAGCAACTCTTCGACGGCCGGGGCCATGCGAGTATCGAGATCCTCCATGAGCCAGGCGAGTTGGTCGGGATGAGCGAACAGCGCGTCCATGCCCCCGGCCACGAGGTTGCGCGTCGTGTCGCCGCCCGCGTCGATGAGCAGCAAGAAGAAGAGGTTGAAGTCGATGACGTCGAAGGCGTCACCGTTCACAGTCGCATGCGCGATGATGCCCGCGAGGTCGTCGGTGGGCTCGGCCCGGCGAGCCTCCCAAACCCCGTTCGCATAGTTGAACATCTCGAGCACCGCGCTCATCGCAGCGCCGGGCGCTTGACTCTCCGGCGCGGCGTGAATCGCCTCGGTCAGCGCGTAGAGCGCGACGCCGTCCGCGTGCGGAATCCCGAGCATGTCGGCGATCACATATGAAGGCATGAGCCCGGCGATATCAGTAACGAGGTCGCACTGACCGACCCCGGCGATCTGGTCGATGATGCGCGTGGCCAGCATCTCGATGCGCGGGCGCATGGCCTGGGCCACCTTCGGAACGAACTCGCGGGCCACGACCTTGCGGAGCGCGGTGTGGCGGGGCGGATCGGTCATCAACATCATCTGGTGATCGCCGAGCGCCATCGCCTCGTCGGGAATGAGCACCGACGGCGTCGACGAGAACGTCGCCGGATCGCGGCCCACACTCCGCACGTCGGCGTGCCGGGTGAGGACCCAGAACCCGTCGGCACCGGGCTCGGGGTGCCAATGCACCGGGTCGTGCTCGCGCAGCCAGGCGAACTGCTCGTGGGGTTGGCCATTGGCAAACGAGGCCGGTGACAACAGATCGATGTCCATCACGGGTACTTCTAGCTCAGGTCCGCCGGTGCCGTCACCGAATCGCGGGCGAGACTCGAGCGCCGGTTCACTCTTCCGGTGGCTCAGCCGGGTAGGGACGGTTGTCGGTCGGGCGGGGTGGAACCATCGGATCCGGGATGGAAGTCGCCTGGTCGACATGACCGGCGAAATACTCGAGGATGCCGGCGCGGTCCAGGATCGCGTCGAGTCGGGGCGAACGCGTGTCGACGTAGCGGGCCAGGATGATCCCCCGCGCCTCGTTGAGAAAGTTGGTTGTCTTGATCGTTGCGGTCTGGTTCCCCAACGGGACCACCGCTTCACCGGTCACCGTTGCCTCCGCGACCCACGGCAGGTAATGGCGCCCCGCTTCGGACAGCACCGCATACAACTCGGCGGGAAGGTCGTCGACATCGAACCAGGTGCCAAGTTCGGCCGGACCCGGCCGAGTCATGCCGTGGGTGTAGGCCACCACCTCCGGTGCGACCTCGTCGAGCAGTCGGCGGCACCACCGGTCGTTGACGAAGTGGGCGATGCTCCCACCGAAGAACGCGAAGTCGGCCAGCGACGGCCGGCTACCGAGGAGGTAGCGATGTCGTTGCACGTGCCTACCGAATGCGCGCAGCCACGGGACGAGCGATTCATCGACCCAAGCGTCGATGTTCTCCGGGGTGGCGCCGAGCCGCACCAGTGATCCGGTCATCGCCTCCTGGACCCGCGTCCGCACGAGTTCGGCGGGGAGCCCGACCTCGATGCTGGCTTCGCGCGTGATGTCCCAGACGCCGGTGACCCAGTTCTCCTCGTAGAGCCACCGCGTGCCGACTGCGTGCCGGTAGAACCACTCGTCCGAGAAGTCGTCGAGGAGGTACGCGAGGAATCTCAGATCCGGATCATCGGGAAGCACACTGCGATCGGCGAACGCGGTATCGAGGTGCAGGATCATCGCGGTCGAGTCCCAGATCATCTCGCCGCCCGGCAACGACACGACGGGTATCCCGCCATTCCATCCGAGCGCCCGGGCCGGTGGGTTCAGTCCGACACTCGGCTCCAGCCGCCACGCGACGCCGAGATGGTCGAGATACCCAGTCATCTTCCGGGTGAAATACGAGCACGTGAGACCGTGCACGAGGTACGGATCAGCGCGGCTCATCGGGTCCTCCTCGGACGATTGCGAACCCGATCCGGACCCAGTCGCCGAGGAGCCGTCGGAAGGAAAGTTCGTCGGCATGCCCGAACCCGAAACTGAGTCCGGGGACGTCTGCGCGATTGTCGCGGGCCCTCACCGGAGCGACGCTAGCAATGCGGCCGCTCCCCGTTCACTCGCTGATCTTCCGACCCTGGCGCCGACGCTCGATGCATCGGACGCAGCGTCACCGTTCCTTCCGGGCTCTCGACTTCGGCCGCGACTTTGAAGCCCAATCGTTCGTAAAACGACACGTTGCGGGCGTTGGTCGAAACCAGACCGCACTCCCATCCGTCGTCGTCGATGGCCGCCAGCATCGGAGCGACGACGTGCACGCCCAGACCCGAGCCCCTCGCGTTCGCCCGCACCCCGAGGTACTGCAACGTCCAGTGCGGTGTCGCGAGATCGTGCGACCGTGCAGCCATGATCGTCGCGAACGCCTCCTCCGCCCGCCGCTCACCGCCGAACTCCGCCAGGATCTTGCGTCCGCGTCGACCGACTCGGGAGTCAGGAGCGACACGTCCGGGGGAACCCACGCCACTGCCGCCTCAAGAGAGCCAGCCAGATAGGTGTGGCCACGCTCCAACGTCGCCGAGGCGATCAGTGTCATCCACGCGCGGCCGAAGTCCGGCCAACGGTCGGGCGCGGGCTGAATCCAACGGAAGAAGGGATCCGTGGCAAAGGCGTCGACCCAGATGTCGACGACGACTTCGAGGTCGGATCGACCGGCGGGTCGCAGCGCGGCATCAGTCACCGTCGCATGATCGCGCCACGGCAATCGATACACCAGCGCGTTCAGGACGGGCGGAGGGTGGCCTGACCGAAGCTGTAGTTGAACCGCACACACCACACCACCACGGTGTCGTAGACCGCAAGATCGGTACCAACGGGAACGACGTAGTTCTGATCACCGACGTTGCCTTTGAGATCACCGAGGTTGACGGCATCGTCGATGCCACCAGCGTTGGCCTTCACCAGGTAGACGTTCAGATCGGGGCCATTGGAGGTCGAGAAGTTCTCGAACCGAAGGAACCGCTGACCGCTGCCGTCTCCCAGCACGCTCGCAGTGCCCGAGGTGGCGTGCCCACGCGATTCGAACGCGCCGGACACCTCGGTGACGATGACCGGAGCCGGAGCCACGGTGGCCGGCGGCGCAGTCGGCGGTGAGGCGGGCTCGACCGGCACGGGCACGGCGGCCGACGGGCTGGCCGCCGTCGTCGTGGACGTGGTCGTGGTCGAGGTCGAGGTCGAGGTCGAGGTCGAGGAATCCACAGTTGCCGATGGCGTTGCGAACGTGGGCACGGCTTCGTTGACCTCGTCGTCGACGAAGAGCAGGTGAGCGCCGAAATAGCCGAACACCAACCAACCGAGCGCCGCAATCAGGACCGCGCCCGTAGGGATACTGAGCCGATAGTTCCGAAGGAATCGCTTCATGCCCAATACAAGCGCGCGCCAGACCGCAGAAGTCCGAACTCCGGCCGAGTTCTCCGAATGTTTCGAACTCTGCGGTCTCGTCGCCCATCGGTCGGCCGACGCGCCGTGCTCACCCAGGCCGCGCCATGAAAGGATGCGGCGGTGCAGCACGTCACCGACGATGAGCGACGTGCGCGATTGGCCACCCGCCACGCGCTGGCACCGTCCGCGCGGGTCGATTCGCCGGAGTCGGTCGTCCAGGCCATGACCGTCCTCCATGCCACCGAACCGGCGACCGTTTTCCTCTCGTGCGCCGCCCGCAGCACCCGTCTCACCGTGGCCGACATCGACCGCGCGCTCTACCAGGACCGCAGCCTCGTCAAGCAGTTGGCAATGCGACGCACCTTGTTCGTGTTCCCGCGCGACCTGCTGCCAGCCGTGTGGCCCAGCGCCTCCGCCCGCGTGGCGAGCACGGAACTCAACCGGCTCGCCAAGGACGTCGCGCGGTCCGGCCTCACCCGCGACGCGCACGCATGGATCGCCCAAGCACGAGACGAGGTACTCGCGCATTTGGCGGGTCACGCCGAAGGCGCGACGGCCCAGGACATACGCGAGGCCATTCCGATGATCGACCTGAAGATGACCACCCAGGGCGTCGCGATGTCGGTCGCGCCGCGGCTGTTGACCCAACTCGGTGCGACCGCCGACATCGTGCGGGGCTCGAACACCGGACCGTGGCCGACCTCGCGCCCCCGGTGGACCCTCACCGGGAATTGGCTCGACGACGAACCCGAGCCCTGGACTGCGGCAGAGGGATACCGCGAGCTCATCCGGCGCTGGCTCCACACCTTCGGGCCTGGCACCGAGGACGACATCGTGTGGTGGCTCGGGGCCACCAAGTCGGTGGTTCGCGCCTCGCTCACCGAACTCGACGCGGTCGAAGTCTCCCTCGACCGTGACCGGACCGGCTGGCTCCTCCCGAGTGATCTCGAGGAGGTTCCCGATCCCGGTTCGTGGGTGGCGCTCCTCCCGGTCCTCGATCCGACGGTCATGGGATGGAAGGACCGCACCTTTGTTCTCGGGCCGCACCGCGACCAGCTCTTCGACTCCAACGGAAACGCGGGGACAACCGTGTTGGTGAACGGGCGGGCGGTGGGATGTTGGGTCCAGGACGATGCCGGTGTCGTCGCGATTCGACCCCTCGAAGCCGTCAGTACCCGCACCCGACGCGCGCTCGCCGCCGAAGCGCAACGCCTCACCGAATGGCTGGAAGGGGTGCGCATCGGGACGGTCTACAAGTCACCGGCGATGAAGGCATAGACCGACACCTCCCTACCTCGGTAAACCTGAGATCTTTCTCACGTTGTTAGATTGACGAAATCTTTTTCCTGAGTTATCCTGCGATACACAAGACCGTGTCAATCGGCGAGTCGGTTCCCACCCAACGGTGATTCCGCGCCGAGATCTTCGAGTTCGGAGGTTGACCCCGTGCAAATGCTGCTCCAACGCTCGCGATATCTCCTCGCGCCTGTGTGCGTTGCAGTTGCCGGACTCGCCATGGTCGTCTTCGTGTGGGCCGGGGCGAAAGCGGTCGCGCTGACCGTCGACCTCCTCGACGGCCGCACGTGGAAGCGCGATGCGCCAGTAGGAACGTTGCTCAGCACCCTTGACCTGTTCCTGATCGGAGCCGCGCTCATCATCGTGGCCACCGGGCTCTGGCAAATATTCGTCGGCCCGCTCAAGGTGCCACGAGGTCTCTCGGCGCCGGACCTTGCCGGGTTGAAGCAACGCATCAGCGATGTTCTGATCCTCGTGTTGGCGATTCAGTTCACCAAGCAGTTCCTCGGTGGCGGCGAGGGCCGCGAGTTGCTCTACTCGGGCATCGCCGTCGCCCTCGTCGGCGGGATGCTCGTTGTGTTCACGACCCTGAAGCGATCGCAGAAAGACCTCGACCCCGACCAGCCGGCCCCGAGCTGACCGTGCGGTAAGGAAGCCCTCGAACTCCCGAGCCATCGAGCAACCACTCGTCGCCGGCTCACAGCGAGTTCATTGAATGAAGTTCGCGATCGGGGCATGTCCGCTAGGACGAGAGGTCTCGGCTGTGAACGGTCATCTCGTGCGCCTCACGGTTCTCGTCGAGACCGAACGCGATCACGCGGCGTGGGTGCAGTCTGATCAACGGCTGACCGTCGATCTCGATCGCCTCGGCCACGGCACGAATCTCCAGGCAGCGAACGCGCCACGGCTCGACGGACACAATGTCGTCGACCACGAACGCGGCCCGTCCGTTGTCCGCGACGTTCCGGTACTTCCGGCTCCGCGCGAGCCGGAACCCGTGAATGTCGATCGTGCCAGTCGCCTCGTTGACGTCGAACCCAACGGGGCTGTTCTGCAGCGTGCCATCCGGTTGCACGGTGGCGAGGCGACCGAGTCGCTGGGTACCGAGGTAGGCCAACTCGGACTCGGTGAACACCGTGGTCATGACTCGATACGTTCGAGGATGACGACCGGAATGATGCGATCGGTCTTCGTTTCGTAATCGGCCATGCCGGGCGCCACGAGCTTCTGGGCGGCCCAGATCCGATCGCGTTCTTCGCCCTCGGCCACCCGTGCCGTGACGTCAATGGTCTGGTCTCCGACTTCGATCGTTGCGCCGGGATGCGCGACGAGATTGTGATACCACGCGGGATTCGTCGGAGCCCCGGCAAACGTGGCGAAGACCGCGTAGCTGTCGTCGAGCGCCATGTACATCACGGGGCTGACGCGCTTGGCTCCCGACTTTGCGCCGATCGTTGTCAACAAGAGCAGTGGAGCACCCTCGAACTGACCACTGAGCTTGCCCTGGTTCGCCCGAAACTCGTCGACGACGCCACGATTCCAATCTGCGACTTCGCTCATTGCTCTCCTCCGGGTGTGATTGACGACGCGGTGCCGTCGCGGCGCAGCGTAGAACCTCAAGTATTCTTGAGGTCAAGGGATGTCACGAAGCCCGTTGGCACCCGCGCTCCGAGTGTCGGCACGCGAGCGGCTGATTTCGCCATGCGCGCCGGACGACTGCTCCGCCTCGTGCTCGAACTCCGAGCGGGTGACCGGATCACCGCCCGCTGCCCTGCAGTTCGCGTTGGTGACGGGCAAGCCCGATGGCTGGCGCGCCCGGCTCCACCGCCGAGCCGACTGATCAGAAGGTGTCGATCGCGGCGTTCAGCGTGGCCGAAGGCCGCATGACAGCAGCGGTCTTGTCGGCATCGGGGAGGTAGTAGCCGCCGATGTCGGCCGGCGCCCCCTGGACCCCGATCAGCTCGGCGTCGATAGTCGCTTCGTCTGCCGCCAGCCGGGCCGCGAGTGGCCCGAAGCGAGCCTGCATCTCGGCGTCGTCGGTCTGGTCCGCCAACGCCTGCGCCCAGTACCGCGCCAGGTAGAAGTGACTGCCGCGGTTGTCGATCTGACCGACCTTGCGAGCGGGCGACTTATTGTTCTCGAGCAGCGCGCCGGTCGCCACGTCGAGTGCGTCGGCGAGCAACTGTGCGCGTTGGTTGCCGGCGGACTGGGCGAGGTGTTCGAACGATGCCGCCAACGCGAGGAACTCGCCGAGCGAATCCCAACGAAGGTAGTTCTCCTTCACCAGCTGTTGGACGTGCTTCGGTGCCGATCCACCGGCGCCGGTCTCGAACAGCCCGCCGCCGTTGATGAGCGGCACCACCGAGAGCATCTTGGCGCTGGTGCCGAGTTCGAGGATCGGGAACAGGTCGGTGAGGTAGTCACGCAGCACGTTGCCGGTGCACGAGATGGTGTCGAGCCCGGCGCGGATTCGCGCCAACGAGAAGGCGGTCGCCGCTACCGGCGCCATGATTTCCACCTGCACCCCGGTGAGGTCATGTTCGGGGAGGTAGGCGCGGACCTTCGTGATGAGCTGCGCGTCGTGGGCGCGATCCTCATCGAGCCAGAACACGATCGGCGCGCCACTGATCCGGGCGCGCGACACCGCGAGCTTCACCCAATCGCGAATCGGCAGATCCTTGACCTGACACATCCGCCAAATGTCGCCCTCACCAACAGCGTGGGTCATGAGCACCGCGCCGTTCCCCTCGACGACCTGGACGGTCCCGGCCGTCGGGATCTCGAAGGTCTTGTCGTGCGAGCCGTACTCCTCGGCCTGCTGGGCCATGAGTCCGACGTTCGGTACCGAGCCCATGGTTGCGGGATCGAACGCGCCGTGGGCCCGGCAATCGTCGATGACCACTTGGTACACACCGGCGTAGGAGGAGTCGGGAATCACCGCGAGGGTGTCGGCCTCGACCCCTGCCGCGTTCCACATGTGCCCGGAGGTGCGGATCATCGCGGGCATCGACGCGTCGACGATCACGTCACTCGGCACGTGCAAGTTGGTGATCCCGCGATCGGAGTCGACCATCGCGACCGCCGGCCCGTGTGCGAACGCGGCTGCGAGGTCAATCTCGATCGCGGCGCGCTCGGTGGCCGCGAGGTTCTGGATCGCGCTGAGCATCGCGCCGAGTCCGTTGGCCGGATCGGCCCCGACCGACTCGAGCGCGGTCGCGTGCTTCGCGAAGACGTCGGCAAAGAACACCCGCACCGCATGCCCGAAGATGATCGGGTCGGAGACCTTCATCATCGTCGCCTTCAGGTGAAGCGAGAACAGCACGTCGGCGTCCTTCGCCGCCTGCATCTGCGCGGCGAGGAACGTCACGAGCGCTTCCTTGCTCATGAAGGTCCCGTCGATCACCTCACCGGCGAGCACCGGGACCTGCTCCTTGAGCACCGTCACCGTACCGTCGGCCGCGACCAACTCGATCCGCACCGCACCCGCGTCGGCCACGGTGACCGACTGCTCGTTGTGGCGGAAGTCACCCGCGGTCATGGTGGCCACGTTGGTCTTCGACCCCGGTGACCACACCCCCATCGAATGCGGGTGTGATCGCGCATAGTTCTTGACCGACAACGGCGCCCGACGGTCCGAGTTGCCCTCACGGAGTACCGGGTTCACCGCGGAGCCTTTGACTCGCTCGTACCGGGCGCGGATGTCGCGCTCACGGTCGTCGGCCGGTTCCTCGGGGTAGTCGGGCAGCGCGTACCCCTTCTCCTGCAGTTCCGCGATCGCCGCATCGAGCTGGGGCTGCGACGCGGAAATGTTCGGGAGTTTGATGATGTTGGCCTCGGGCTGCAGCGCCAGCTGTCCGAGTTCGGTGAGGTTGTCGCTCACCCGCTGCTCCTCGGAGAGGAACTCCGGGAACTGCGCCAGGATGCGCCCGGCCACCGAGATGTCGCGTGTCTCGACCTCGACGCCCACGGCCTGCGAGAACGCCTGGATAATGGGGAGCAAGGAGTACGTCGCGAGGAGCGGGGCCTCATCCGTGAGCGTGTAGATGATCTTCGAGGTCATTGGAGCCTGTGAGCTTTCTCCGAGGAATCCGACGAATGCTGAACGAGCCCGACGTTAGAGCCCGCACCCACAGTTCCCACGTTTGGCGATCCGGGCCGCAGGGTACAGCCCTTCCGGCGAGATTTGCTCGCCGCGCTTCCGCACAAGATCAGGGGGTCGCATGAGCTCCGAAGAGTTCGCGAAGATTGCTCACTTCGAGGTTTCCGACGATGGAACCGCCGGAGTGACCTGCCACGGCGAGCTGGACGTCGCGACCGTTTCCGTCCTCGATCAAGCGTTGCGGGACCTCTCCGCCCAGCACCGCGGCGCAACCATCTGGGTCGATATGGCCGACGTGTCGTTCATCGACTCATCTGGCCTCGGAGTACTCGTCGGTGCGCTCCAGCGGGCTCGACACGAGGGCGGGGGGGTCGAAGTGCGGAACCTGGCGGGTTCGCCACGCAAGGTGTTCGAGATCACCGGCTTACTCGAGCCCTTCGGCATCGCCTGACACCTCGGTCTCCTCGCCCGCGACCCCCCGCAGCGTCTCCAGGGCGCGCGCAAGTAGGCGCGAGACGTGCATCTGGCTCATACCGACGACCTCCGCGATCTCAGATTGCGTCTTGTTCTCGAAGAACCTCAAGACGACGATGGTGCGGTCGCGCTCGGACAACGAGTCAAGGAGCAGATCCACCATCATCCGGTGCTCGACGGCCTCGAACTGACCATTGGTGTGACCCCGCGCGTCATCCGGTCGCCCTTCGGAGCGTTGGTCGTTCGTGGACGCATCGAGCGACGAGGCGTTGTAGGCGCGACTCGCCTCCATCGCCTCGAGGACCGCCTCCTCATCGACCTCGAGTCGTTCTGCCAGGTCGGCCACCGTTGGCGACCGACCGAGTTCCTGGCTGAGTGCGCTGACGGCCACGCTCAGCCGGAGCGTCATTTCCTGGAGTCCCCGCGGGACCCGAATCGCCCACGTGCGATCGCGGAAATGCCGCTTGATCTCCCCGCTGATCGTCGGCACCGCAAACGTCGTGAAAGAGAGCCCCCGATCCGGGTCGAAGCGATCAACCGCCTTGAGCAGGCCGATCGTTGCCACTTGCTGAAGATCGTCGAGCAACTCGCCGCGGCCGGCGTACCGGCGAGCGAGCGCACGCGCCAGCCCGACATGTTCCAAGACGAGTTCGTCCCGGACGGCTGGGTCGCCCGTCGCCCGGTACTGCACGAATCGATCCGTGACTTCGCTACGAGCTTGCGTCATGGTCATGCTCGCTTGACGAGTCGGAACGCGGCCCCCGGCGCGTCGAGATCGAACTCATCAACGGTGGCGTTGATGATCGCAACCGAAATCTCTGTCGGCGTTTCGATGGGCACGGTCGCGATCGCGGTGCCCTGGACTTCGATCCGGCCGCCCGAACACGTGTACGCGAGGACAAGGCGGCCAGCGCCAGCCCCTCCCCCGATCGCATAACACAGCTCGTCAATGGCGATCCGAAGATCGTCGATGTCATCGACCCCCCACCCGGCCCGGGTCGCGATGTCCGATGCCGCAAGCCGAGCAAGTCGCAGGTAGGGCGCGGCGGCCGGAATCTCGAGCCGCACCGAGTCGGGCGCGTCGCCAGTTTTCGTCGACGTCGTTCTCGTCTCGTCCGCTTGGAGAAATCCAATCTCGTTCACAGCCACTCCCTCCGGGACCATTAGGGGCCGTATGCGGCGTCCTGGTGCTGTCGTCGCGCCCGACCACATGCCCTCGTAAGGGGTCCTACCCCGAGCAACCGTTGGTCAACCGTGAATGCGAATCACGCCGCGCCCATCGAGCTCACCATCGTTCACGCCCCGCCGAGTCCCACCTGGAACCGCGCAACGGTGCCCGACAGAGAGCGATCCAGCGAGAACTCATCCGTGAGATCGGTGACGATGCGGAGCCCCCGGCCTCGATGCGTCGATCCCAACGCAGGCTGTCGCCATCGACCGCGGTCGGTCACTTCGAACACGCCGATCCCGTTATGGGCCACGGCCGTGACCTCCACCGTTCCCTCGCTCGGCCCGTACGCGTGCTCGAGAGCGTTGGCCGCCAGCTCGTTCACTGCGACCAGGATCTCTCCGACTCGCCCCTCGTCGTCGACACCGTAACGGCCGAGCCAGGACCGCGTCTCGCTCCGCAGACGGGAGAGTTCAAGCGACGATCGAAGCAGCACTCGCAGGTCCAAGTCGGACCGTCGTGGCCGAAGCACCAGGACGGCGACGTCGTCGGCCGGCTCGACGTCTGAGAACAACTCGCCGATGATCGACTCGACGAGCATTTCCATGGTTGGACGTTCCGTGGCGACCGCAGCCGCGAGGCGGTGAAGGCCCACATCGATCGACTCGCCGCGGCGCTCCACCAAACCGTCGGTGTAGAGCACGAGCACCTCGTTCGTTTCCAGCACGATTTCGGCCGCTTCGAACTGGGGATGATCGAGCGCGCCGAGCGGCGGACCGCGACCGTCCCAAATCTCGCGAACCGTCGCGTCCGCGTGGCGCACCAACGCCGGAGGATGCCCCGCACTGGCAAACTGCAGACGGCGGGTCGCCGGGTCGTAGATCCCGATCATCGCCGTGGTCATATCGGAACCGGGGAGCAACAGGCAGTACCGGTTGACGTGTTCCAGGGTCTCCGCCGGGCTCAAGCCGTCGAACAGACAGAACTGGACCACGGAGCGAAGTTTTCCCATCCAGGTCGCGGCCCTCGCGCCGTGTCCGGCCACATCGCCGATCGTCACCAACAGCCGACCGTCGGGCAGTCCCACGGTGTCGTACCAGTCGCCACCCACCCGCACATCGACCGCGCTCGGCAGGTATCGGGCCGCAATTTCAGCGCCGTCAACGTGGTCGAGGCGCTCGGGGAGGAGGATCCGCTGGAGCTGTTCGGTCGTCGCGATCTCGCGTTCGAAGCGCCAGGCATTCTCGACGGCCGGTGAGACCCGACGAGCGATCTCACCGGCCAGTTGCGAGTCGCTCGGTTCGTAACGGCGTCCGCGACCGCTCAGACCGAACGCGATGACACCGATCGGAGTGTCGAGCCCAGGAAGCGGCACGACGATGAGTGAGTCGACGTTCGTCGCGACCCGGAGCCGCGCACTCGTTTCGCCGAGATCCGCGGCAACGTCTGGGCCGTGATCGAGATCACGAATCAGGATGGGTTCGCCGGTGCGCATGACCTGGCTCGGAGGCGCCATGGAGTCGAGCGGGTGGCGGATCGGACTCCCGAGCGCCAACCACTCCGAGCGGGCATGAGGGCTGGCGCTGGCAAACGCCACCATCTCGATCGCGTCGTCACCGACCGGGATGTAGACCGCGCACGATTCGGCGAAGCTCGGGATCACCACCTCCACGATGGCGTCCAGCCTCGCCTGGGAGTCGAGATCCACGGTCAGAAGTTCACTGATCGCCGCCAGGAGATCGAGCCGCGACGCCGCATGTTCGGCCTCGCGCGAGAGGTACGAGCGTTCGAGAAGTTGGGCGAATCGGTCAGCGAGATCGCGAGCCAGCGCGCGATCGTCATCGTGGTATCGACGGCCACTCGATTTGGTATACCCAAACGCGACGACGCCGAGGTCGCGGGCTCCGACCGCGACCCGAGCGAGCAACACCGACTGGACCCCAACGCGCTCGGCCAGATCTATCGCGTCGGGATCATCAGACCCGAACGAACGGCGCAGAACGTCGTCGACGTCGTCGACCAGCAAGGTCTCCGCGCCGTCGAGCGCGGCATGAAACCGGCCAATGTCGATCGGCCACCTCGCCTCGAGCGCCGAGAGATCGCGTTGGAGATCGCCACCGTCGGCATGGACAATCGCGACCCGACGCGTCAGACCGTGACCGGCGGGCAGGAACAGCGCGCACACATCGGCGAACTCGGGTACGGCCACCGCCGCCACCACCGAGAGGTCGGAGCCTTCGTCGACGGGGAGGCTCACCAACTCGCTGGCTCGAGCACGCAGTCTCTCGGCCCGTTCCCGGCGGCGCTGCTCAGTGATGTCGACGGCCAGTGAACCGACGCCCGCGACCTCGCCGTCGGCGTCGCGAATCGGATAGTGGCTCAAGAGCCAGAACCGCTCGCCGACGCCGGCCGTCGTCAGCTCGACATCGGCAGCCGGACGCCGATCGCTGACAACGCGCTTGATCGCATCACGGATCGCATCGCCAACCTCAGGGGCGACTTCCGCGATGAGTCGGCCGACGTGAACCTCCCGAGGAGCATCCGTCAGTTCCGAGTAGCGCTGATTCAGCCCAATGATGCGCCCGTCGCGATCGAGAAAGGCGAACCCGAACGGTCCATGCTCGAGCAAACCATCCAGACGCGCAACGGTCGCGCCGAGCCGGTCGTGCGCCTCGACCAACGCCTGTTGGTTCGCCCGCCGAACCGACGTATCCACAACGACCAGGCCGAGACCGATCAGCTCGTCATCGTCGTCGACGACGGGATAGAAGCTGGCTTCGAAACTACGCGGCCCGCCCGTCTCATCCGCCACTTCGCTGACGATCTCCAGCTGGAGGCGAGCGCGTCGCCGTCGCAGTACCGCGCCGAGTTCCGTCTCGAGGAGCGGTCCGATTCCCGGCGCCGTGTCACTGATCCGTCGGCCGACGTGGTCGTCGGCGGGGACGCCCGTCAGCTCGGCAAGATGTTCGTTCACGAATTGAATCGTGAGGTGCTGATCGAAGAACGCAAGACCGACGGGCGCGGTGTCATACGTCGCGCGGACGAGTGCGGCATTGCGGCGACGCTCTTCTTCCACGCGCATCGGATCTGTGACATCGATCGTGACCCCCACCCACTCGCCGGCCGATGCTCGGCGACCGCGGCTCTCGACCCAACGAAGTTGTCCGTCATCCCGGACGATCCGATACCGAACGGTGAACGCGTCCTCACGATCTGCTGCGTCGACGACGGCCGCACGCAAGAGTTCATGATCGTCGCTCACCACCGGAGCGATGAAGCCCTCCCACGTGCCGTCGTACGACCCCACCGGGCGACCGAGCAGCGCCTCCAGTTCCGGCGAGAATGACCCTCGTTGGAAGGTCTCGCTCCAGGTCCAGGACCCCATCTGGCCGGCCTCGAACGCGAAACGGGTCTGGATTTCACGTTCGCGGAGCGCTGCGTCGCGGGTGATCCGTTCGGTGATGTCGATCGCGACGCCAACCCATCGTTCGATGTCGCCGCCCGCGTCCCGAATGGCCGTCGCCCGACCTTCGATCCACCGAACCGAACCGTCGGACGGTCGAACAATCCGGTGTTCCACGGTGAAGCCACGCGCGTTCACGCGAGCCTCCTCGATGGTTGTCGCGACCCGCTCGCGGTCCTCGGGGTGCAACGCCGTGACATAGGCGTCGAAGCTTCCGCCAAAGGAGCCCGCCCGGAATCCGAAGAGCTGCTCGAGTTCCGCTGACCAGACGACGCGATCGGTCTTCGGGTCCCACTGCCATGCACCCATTCGACCGGCGGTAAATGCGAGTCGATTCTCGAGATCGCGCGTTCGCAGGTCGCGCTCGGTCGCTTCGCGTGCAGCGGCGGCACCGAGCACATTCGCGATCGAGCGCACGTACAGCACGTCGTCGTCGGCGAACTCGCCCGGGCGTTTGCGATAGGCAGCAAGCACCCCGAAGTGGTGAACCGGCGCCCGGATGACAGTGGCCAGCGCCGACCGAGCCTCAAACGGCAACGCGACGCCCGGTCCCGGCTGCTCGCTGTCGTGACTCCACAAGGTCGGGCCATCGGACCACACGGTGCGGAACTCGAACGGCGCGTCTCCGGAGATCTCCTGCTCGGCGGCACCAGTGCGCACGCGCAGAGTCTTCGCCTCGTCGCCGAGCTCCAACACGACCACAGCATCGCAATCGAGGAGCTGTCGGAGCTCGGCAGTCGCGGTGTCGATCAGCTCCGCGACCGTCGCGCCCTGAAGCGCAGCGCGACCGGTGTCGGCCAGTACCGATTGGCGGCGCGCGCGGAGTTCGGCGGCGCGCGCTGCTCCCCTCGCCTCGACGAGGTCCTCGTTCTCCAACGACTCACCCCCTGCCGCGTGTGATCACCACGATCTCGACCACGCGACCAGACGTCGTACCCTACGAATCAACTCCCGACACGCTTCGCCAGTTTCGGGAAGTTGTGGAAACCTACAGGGCGCATGAACGCGAGGGCACCGTCGCCAGGACGATCACGACGCGAGCGGATCGGCGAGTGTTCCGTCGTCGCTGTCGTCCATCCAGACACTGAACAGACACGTCAGCAGGTTCAACAGCCACGACGACATCCCGATCGCTCCTCTCTGGTCACCTGGGTGACCGACGCCCGAGACCAGGCGCCATCTCGAGAGTGCGTATACCCAGCTCGGAACCTCCCCAAACCCCCGTCTCCGCGGCGAGTCAGACGTCGAGCGCGAACATCGCGACCGTGAGCGCCGCGTAGCGTGGGTCGTGAAACCGGCCCACTTCCACGAACCCGAACGCTCGATGAAACGCCAGCGACCGCTCGTTCGGCGGTTCGACGTTCACCTCCGCGGTCAGCACCGGCTTCGCCTCGGCGCGGGCCCAAGCCACTGCATGGTCGTACAAATGGCGGCCGATCCCGGCCCCGCCGGCGTCGGCCCGCACCACGATGCGGTCCACGTAGGCGAACGCCGGATAGCGCGCCGCGAACCATCCGTAGTTCGGGCTCGCGTAGTCCGAGCCATTGGCCATCAACACCAGCAGCCCGACGAGGTTGCCGTCGCGTTCGGCGACGTGCACCGAAGCCGCGCCGAGGAACCACTCTCGATCCTCATGGTGCAGTGGCCCGACCTTCGGAACCTCCACGTTGTTCAACGCCACGACCGCCGCCCAGTCCACGGAGCGCGCTCGCCGCACACTGGTGCCGTCGAGCGGCGTCACCGGGCCTTCTGCCATGAACCCACCTTCGCGCCCCGCTGCGCCTGCACCCCGCGCGGCCGAACTACGAAACGGTGAACTCCTTGATCATTCCTTCGAGCGCGTGGGGCAGACCGTCCTTGTCCGGGTCGGGGAAGAAGCAGAACATCGCGTAGGTACCCGGTTCCAGATCGAACGTCAGCCATCCCTCGGCTCCCGAACTCAGGCCGACGAGACCAGCGGACTCCGAGAACGGCGGCGGCCCCGCCGGCGGCGGCGTACCGGGAGGCGACAACAAGAAGCCCTTCACGTCGTCAAGGGTCTTCCCCTCGTTGATCTTGAAGACCGCGAGTTCGTGGACCTGGTTGCCCTCGTTCTTGACTGCGTACGTGCCACTGCCCGTGAACCCGGACGGCGGTTCGAAGACGAAGTCGCCGAGGGTGATCGTGCCTTTGGCCTTCGGCGCGATCTCCACCGATGCCGGCGTCTTCTTCACCTCGACCTTCCCGATCATTCCTTTGGATGCGTGCGACGCGCCGTCGGCACCGGGAATGAAGCACACGATCTCGTAACTGCCCGGGTCGAGCTTGACCGTCGCAGTCGCGGAGCCGCCCGGTGCGGCGCCGTTGGGCCCGCCGACGAAGACCGAGTCCCCGAGCGCACCGATGTCGGTGTTCGACGCCGCGGTCTTGAATTCTTCCTCCGATACGCCGTTCAGCTTCACGAATTGGATCTGGTGGCCCTCGGCGCCGACGTTCTTGACGGTGACGTCGACGTAGCCCGCCGGGATCGTGGCCGGCGCCTTGAAGCTGAAGTCGGCAGCTTCAATGGTCACCTGTGGCCGTGACTTCTCCGCCGCACTTGCCGAGGTGCTGCTTGTCGAGCCGGATGATTTCGAGTCGCTACTTCCGCATGACACTGCTGCGAGTCCTGCCACCGCGATCCAGATTGCGACGCGCGCCGCGCGATGCCGCGAGTTCAATGTCGACATTGTTCTCCCCTGCTTTCAGCCACCGCCACTCGGCTGGTGTGCCAATACTTACTCGGCACAGGTATACCCGTTGCCCGCGTGTCCGGCAAGTGGTTCGGCAGACCAACGCCGAGGCCCGCTGGTGTGCTGGAATCGGCGCCATGACCCCCCACATCGAGATCTCTCGTGACATCGCCGCCTCCCCCGAAGCCGTCTACTCCGCCATCTCCGATGTGACCCGCATGGGCGAGTGGTCCGAGGAGTGCCACACCTGTGAATGGCGCGATGGGGTCGACGGCCCCGATATCGGCGCGACCTTCGACGGCCACAACCGCAACGGCGAGCACGAATGGACCACCCAGGGGAAGGTGATCGAGGCAGACCCCGGCCGGGCGTTCGCGTTCGAATGCTCGATGATGGACTTCCACTTCTCGACCTGGGGCTACCGCATCGAGCCGACCGCGACAGGCTGCCGGGTCACCGAGTGGAGTGAAGACCTCCGACCGGAGTCCGCGCTGGAGTTCAGCAAGCAAACCTCCGGCATCGACGACCGCAACGCGCGCAACCGTCAGACCATGACCGGAACCCTCGACCGTCTCGCGGCCGCGCTGGAGGCGTGAGCCGGCCACGGCGGTGGCGCGAAACCATCTCACGTTGCGTTGACGAACACCTCACGGTCCCAGAACCGAAGCGCGGTGCACCGGGCGAGGAAGTCCGAGACGTCGCCCTTGTGGTCGCCCAACTCGATCATGCCGTCGTCCCCGCTGGGATCGATGCCGGCGGCGTCGAGCAAGGCGGCTGCCTCGGGCGAGTACCCGATGAACTTGCAGTGAGCAAAGGCGTCGGCCACGAAATCCCGAGTGGTCGCGTCATTCGCAAGCAGTTCACTGCCAGCGTCCGAAGCGACGATCACCACCGCGTCGTAGAGCACCGAAGGCCCACCGTCGATCTTCTGCTGGGCCTCGATCAGCGTGCCTTCGCTCGTCGTGAACCCGCCGACCGTCGGAGCCACGAACTCGAGCGTTGCGCCTTCGGCCTTCACCGCGTCAGCGAGCCGCGAGAGCAGGCCGTCGTCGGCACCGTCGGTCACGAGGACACCGACCTTGCGCCCGGCGAGCGTCGCCGGTGGATCAGCGAGCATGCTCAACGCCGGCGAAGGCGCAAGGTCCGTACGGGTCTCACGGGCCGCCGGCGACGGTTCGGGTAGCTCGGGCAGCCCAAGTCCGTCGGCCACCTTCTGGGCGAGGTCGGCGTCGACGTTGCCGAGGTTGGCCACCATCCGCACACGGATCGCCGGCGTCTCCACCTTGCTGAGCTCGAACACGAACGAGTTGGCGATGTGACGCTGTTCGACCGGGCTCTGGCTCACATAGAACAAGCGAGCCTGGCTGTAGTGGTCCGCGAAGCTCTCCGGCCGGATTCGCCGTTTGTCGCCCTGCTCGACCGTCGGAACACTGGTGAAGCCACGCTCCGGATCTTCACGGGGTCCACCCGACCCGTTGCTCCACGAGTTCGGCTCGTAGTTGGCCCGGCCGACGGGCTGGACGGTCGCCATATGCCCGTCCTGCTGGAAGGTCGCGAACGGACACTTCGGCGCGTTGACCGGCAGGTGGACGAAGTTCGGGCCGCCGAGCCGCTTCAGCTGCGTGTCGAGGTAGGAGAAGTTGCGACCCTGGAGCAGCGGGTCGTTGGTGAAGTCGATTCCCGGGATCACGTTCTGGGTGCAGAAGGCGACCTGCTCGGTCTCGGCGAAGAAGTTGTCGACCACGCGGTCGAGAACCAGCCGTCCGATGCGCCGGATCGGAATCACCTCTTCGGGAATCAGCTTCGTGGGATCGAGCACGTCGAACTCGAAACCGTCGGCGAACTCATCGTCGAAAAGTTGCACGCCCAGCTCCCACTCCGGAAAGTCACCGGACTGGATGGCATCCCAGAGGTCACGGCGGTGGAAGTCGGGATCCGCGCCATTCAGCTTCACGGCCTCGTTCCACATCACCGATTGCATGCCGAGCTTCGGCTTCCAGTGGAACTTCACGTAGGTGGACGTGCCGTCGGCGGTCACAAAGCGGAAGGTGTGTACGCCGAACCCTTCCATGAACCGGAACGAGCGCGGGATCGCGCGGTCCGACATCGCCCACATCAGCATGTGGGTCGATTCGGGCATCAACGACGCGAAGTCCCAGAAGTTGTCGTGCGCGGTCTGGGCCTGGGGGAAGCCGCGGTCGGGCTCGGCCTTGGCCGCGTGGATCAGGTCGGGGAATTTGATCGGGTCCTGGATGAAGAACACCGGGATGTTGTTGCCGACGAGATCCCAGTTGCCCTCCTGCGTATAGAGCTTGACCGCGAAGCCGCGCACATCACGCGCCAGATCGGGCGAGCCGAGGCTGCCGGCCACGGTGGAGAAACGTACGAACGCCTCGGTGCGCTGGCCCACTTCCTGAAAGGGGTCCGCCCGAGTGATGTCGGTGAGCGGCTCGTAGTTCTCGAAGTACCCGTGCGCGCCGTACCCGCGCGCGTGCACGATCCGTTCAGGTATCCGCTCGTGGTCGAAATGGAAGATCTTCTCCCGGAAGTGGAAGTCCTCGAGCGCGGCTGGTCCCCGGTCGCCGACCCGCAACGTGTTCTGGTCGTCCGCGACCGGCACGCCCTGTTGCGTCGTGAGCGTGGGGTGGTCGGCATCGGCGGTCTGATGCGTCTCGCCGCCGGCGCCCCGCACCACTGTCTGGTCGCCGTAGGTCACCTGTTCGCCGTCTTCGGTCATCGCGCCTGTCTCCTTCAACGATCGTTCGGTCGCGAGCCCACCGGCACGCCGTGCGCTCCGTGTACCCGGACGCGGCGGATCGCAACCATCGCGGCGCTGGGTTCACGAGGGCAATGAGCATCGCGACCTCGTCGACGGCCGACGCGCAGCCACCCCCCAACCTGCGGTGATCGCCCGGTAGGTTTCGGCACATGACCAAACCTCGGGCTGTCCTCTTCGACGCCGGCGGCATCTTCCTGCTGCCCGATCCGCACCGAATCGTCGGTGCGTTCGCCCGCGCTGAACTGACGGTCACCGCCGCGCAGCTCGTGGACGCGCACTACCGCGCCGCCGCAGAGTTCACCACCGCGCTCGATGTCGACGGCGACTGGTCCGGGAGCTGGCAGCGCTATCTCGACACGTATGTGGAGGCGTGCGCGGTCGCCCCGGACGACCGTGAGGAATTGCACCGCCATCTCGACAGCGAGTTCGCCGACGCCGCTCTGTGGCTGGAGGTGATCCCCGAAGCCCGGGCCGGACTGCAAGCGATCGCGGACAACGGCGTCGCCCTCGGCGTGGTCTCGAATGCCGACGGCGAGATGGCGGCCCGCCTCCGGACCCTCGAGATCCTCCAGGTGGGGCCGGGCCTCGGGGTCGAAGTGCAATGCGTCATCGATTCCGGTGCCGTCGGCGTCATGAAGCCGGACCCACGCATCTTCGAACTCGCGCTCACTGCCATGGGGATCGAGGCCGGCGACGCCTGGTACATCGGCGACATGCCGGCCTTCGACATCGTGGGCGCGCGTCGGGCCGGGCTCCGGCCGTTCCTCATGGACCCGCTCGGCCTGCACCACGAGGCCGACTACGACCGCGTCGGCTCGCTCACCGAGCTCGCCGAACGGGTGCTCGAGGCCTGAACTCTCGGTTTGGTGCGCCCTTGCCGGGGGCAGGCCTCTCTCATGGCGACCGAACGGTTCGATCTGGAGTCCGCGTGCGCTGCCGCGGCGCGCGACGAGACCGCATTGTGGGTCGGACAACTGCTCGCCAGCCCAGGAAGCGACAACGCGGTCCTCGCCGCGGCATTGGCCCAGGAAGAGCACTGGTGGGTCGGTCCGGTGCGGATTCCGGTCGGCGATCTGGTGCGGCTCGCTGGTCCCGAGGACGACGCGCTCTGCGAGATCGACAGCGACGACTGGGAAGCCGACGTCAGCGCCATGACCGAGAGTGTGGAGAGCGGCTGGGAGCCGCCGCCGCTCTTGGCGGAGTTCCAGGCCGGCCGCCTCCTCCTCCAGGACGGCAACCACCGCTACGAGGCCCTCGTCCGTGAAGGCGCGCCCAACGCTTGGGTGCTCATCTACTTCCGAACTCCCGAAGATCGCGTCCGGTACCTCCAAGCACCCTCATCTGCGGGAGATCACCCGTGAGCGCCCGTGAACTCTGTTTGCGGCGAAGCCGCACCGGGTATCAGCGCTGCATGAGAACACACGATGTGAACGAACCCGGAGATCCGCTCTCGGTGCGCCGGTGGAAGGCCGCCATCGACGCGGCGGACACGGTGCTGGTCGCCACAGTGGGAGCGACGCGATGACGGACGATGAGCCCGACGTGACTGCCCGACAGTTGCTCCACGCGGCGACGGGCGACCGCGACGCCGAAGCCGATGTTTTGGCACAGCAGAGTCACACCGACCCCGACGACGCGAAGCTCGCCGTGAAGCGGGCGCACGGCGACGTGACCGACCGCCCCAAGCTGGAGAGCGACCTCGCATCCCCGGCCGATGTGCAGGTAGCAGAATCGGAACGCCAGGCCGACCCCGACTCCGACCGCTGAACGTCTGACTGCAAGCTCGTCGCCCCTTCTGGCTCAGTGCCCGGACGGACTGGTCAGAACCACCTGGCGACAGACCGAAGACGCAAAAAACAGGTTTTGAGGGCGCCCCCACCGGGAAGATCTTCAGCGACGATCATGGCATCCGGCCTGGGTGCCCCGATAAGACAAGGGGTAAACACATGTTGGCTCTAGGACTCATACTCATGCTCATCGGTTTCTTGCTCACGGTACCGGTTTTGTGGTCGGTGGGGATTCTGCTGGCAATCATCGGCGCCGTGCTCTGGGTGGCGGAAAGTTCCGGCGCGCACTGGGGTCGGCGCTGGTACTGACCCGGGCGACCGGACGACACCGCGACCGCGTGTGCATCGGAACGGAGGAGGATCATGCCCCGATCGTTCAGCCCGAAGCGCGAACGTCAGTACGAACACATTCGCGACTCGCTCGAAGCGCACGGCCGGATCAGCTGTACGAGGAGGCCCGCCACCGCGACATCAAGGGGCGGTCGAAGATGACCAAGGCCGAACTCGAGCGGGCGGTCGACCGGTGACGTAAGAGTTCGCCTGGCCTTCGGATCCCACACCGGGAACAATCCGGTTTGGAATCCGAATCCACTGGGCAACCTACCCGTACGCCCCCAGACGTGCCATCCCCCGTTGCTCCTCGGAGCAACGGGGGATGCTGCATGCTGGGGCCACGTTCACCATCGCCCGCTCCTCCCCTGTCGACCGTGCGTGGATCGATCAGTGGGGCGCGCCGACGAGTCCTGTGGTCTGGGACTGCGCGGCTTCGTAGCGGGCCGAGACGTCATCCCAGTTCACGACGTTCCAGAACGCCTCGAAGAAGTCGGCCTTGTTGTTCTCGTATTGCAAGTAATACGCGTGCTCCCACGCATCGAGCGCGAGCAATGGGATCGAACCCTGCCCGTGCTCGCCCTGGTGGTCATGCACCTGCTGCACTACCAGGCGGCCGGCAAGCGGCTCCCACGATGTCAACGCCCAGCCCGAACCTTGGATCGAGGTCGCGGCTTCGGTCATCTGCTGACGGAACGCCGCGAACCCACCGAAGGTGTTCTCGATGGTGGTACCGAGAACACCTTCGGGCTCACCGCCGCCGTCGGGCGACAGGTTGGTCCAGAAGATCGAGTGGAGGATGTGACCGGACACGTGGAATGCAAGGTTGCGCTCCAACATCGCCAGCGTCGCGAAGTCACCCTTGCCCCGCATCTCCCCCAACTTGTCGAGGGCGGTATTCGCGCCCTTCACGTACGTGGCGTGGTGCTTGTCGTGGTGCAGTTCCATGATGCGTGCGCTGATGTGCGGCTCGAGGGAGCCGGGATCGTAGGGAAGATCGGGCAACGTGTAGAGGTCGGTCATGGTTTGCTCCTCGAGGGTCGGTGGGATCGGTCCAGTCCGGCGTCCCAAACGTGTTGGTCAGGTGCTCTTCAGTGCGAGCTCAGTCGGGATCGGCTCGTCGAGAGGTCGGGCTGCCCGCGTTGCACGCGCTCCGAACCGGAAGACGAGCACCCCGCCCAGATGTCCGCCGACCGTTGCGATCACCGCACCGGTCATTCCCCAACCGACCCCCACCCCGTGGCGACCGCGACGCCGGGCCGCCCATGAGCGTGCGTACACGACGGTCGCGGCCGCGTTGATCGTCGCGTGGGTGAGCCCGACGCGCTGAGCATCGCGGTCCAGACGGCTCCAATCCGCGAACCCAGCTGCGATCGTGGGCAACGCAGTCACCGTCCCAATGCCGACGAGCAGTTGCGCGGCACGGCGTCCGCGCCGACCGCCGACCAGATCCAGCACCCAGGCGCTCGTCCACGCCCCGATCACCACATCGGTAAGCACGGGATGGAGCGGGACACCCATCCAACGACCTTCCAGCGCACGGCGGGTTGCAATCGGTACGCGCTCGATCTGTCGGCCGAGCCGGCTCGCGATCGGGTCCAGGACGCGCGCGTGCCCCAAGCGCTCGACGAGTTGATCAGTCACCGAAGTGACGCTCACGATGGCTCGAGCACGCTGCTCACCTTGTCGAGCACCGCATCGATGCTCGCCTCGATGACTTCTGCATCGTCGCGCTCGTTATCGGCAGCCTCGCGGTTCGGGGTCGGACCAGTAGTCATGGTTTCTCCTCGTACGCCGGTCGCTCGCCATCCAACGGCGAAGGACGACGCTCCGGTGGTGGAGCGACACCAGCTTTCCCCGATCGGCTCTGCCGCAAACTCCGTCGGGCACGATCCAGCATCCGGTTTCTCCAGGTGCGTCGCGCGGTTCAAACCTCTGGCCAGCGGGTATCTACACGCGCGCAACCTTTCGGGAGGATCCTCATGACGGACCTGTCCTATTTCGCCATCAGCTGCACCGACGGCGAACCGCTAGGCGATACGTCGTCGCAGCTGCTCGACGAAGCCACGGCGACCGCGGTACGAGTCGAGGGAGACGAACGCCCCGAGGTCCCGGAGTTCCTGCTCGCTGTTCAGGTAATCGATGGCTGCACTCACGACCCGTGCGCCGTCGGACTCGGACACCGCGAGATC
>JANLRZ010000113.1:0-3502 GCA_031362155.1 Acidimicrobiia bacterium
CGCGTCGGCGTACGCGATGGTCGACGCCTTCGATCTCCAGCCCGAGGATCGCAACGCGTTGGTGTTCCCCTTCACCCACATCGGTGGCATCGGGTGGCTGTTCTCGGGGCTGATGACCGGATGTTCACAGGTGATCGTCGAAGGCTTCGTGCCCGACACGACGATGCCGGTCCTCGAGCGGGAGCGGGTGACGATCGCAGGCGCGGGTACTGCGTTCCACCTCGCGTATCTTGCCGCGCAGCGGGCGGCGCCGGATCGGCGACTCTTTCCCGAGACGCGAGTCTTCGTCGGGGGCGGTGCTGCCAAACCGCCACAGCTGCACTACGAGGTCAAGGAAGAACTCGGCGGGATCGGTATCTCGTCGGGCTACGGCCTCACCGAGTGTCCGATCATCTCGATCGCCTACGTCGGTGCGACCGACGAGCAACTTGCGAACACCGAAGGGCAACTCTGTCTCGGCGTCGACGTCAAGGTCGTCGGACTCGACGGGGTCGTCGTGGGTCGAGGTGAAGAGGGCGAGATCCGGGTCAAGGGTCCCAACCTGTGCCTCGGATACGTGGACGAATCCCTGAATGCCGACGGCTTTGACGACGAGGGGTACTTCCGCAGCGGCGACATCGGTGTCGTGCGCGACGACAACCACGTGCTGATCACCGGCCGGCTCAAGGACGTGATCATCCGTAAGGGCGAGAACATCTCGGCGAAGGAAGTGGAGGATCTGCTCTTCACCCATCCCAAGGTCGCGGATGCCGCGGTGATCGGCTTGCCGGACCCGGCGTCGGGCGAGCGGGCGTGTGCCGTCATCGTGGCGGCGGATCCGGCCGACCCGCCGACGCTCCCGGAGCTGTTCGAGTTCTGCAAGGGGGAGGGCCTCATGGTGCAGAAGATCCCCGAGCAACTCGAACTCGTCGACGTCTTGCCGCGCAACCCGACCGGCAAGGTGCTCAAGCACGAACTCCGCTCGACCTACGCCGGCTGATCGATGCCGCTCAACGAAGAACAGGCTGCGCTCGCGGCTCGGGTGTCGAACTGGGGTCGCTGGGGTGCCGACGATCAGCGCGGCACGCTCAACCTGATCGATGCTGACGCGGTGCGACGCGGTGCCGCGGCCGTCCGCCGCGGCGTGTCGTTCCCACTGTCGATCCCGATGGACGAGCACGGCCCCCAGACCGGCCGCATTCTCGGCCGCAAGAATCCCACCCTGACGATGCTCCAAGCCTCGTTCGCGTTCAGCGGCGACGCGCGGGACTTCGCGACGAGCGACGACGAAGTGCTCACCGGTACGCAGTCGGCCACCCACTGGGACGCGCTGGCCCACGCCGGCTACGACGGGAAGCTCTACAACGGGTTCTCGGCCGACGAAATCACGATGGAGGCCGGCGCGGCCAAGCTCGGCATCGAGCACTTCGGACCGGTGATCACCCGTGGTCTGCTGTGCGATGTGGCGCGCCTGCGGGGCGTCGATTACTTCGAGGAGCCCTACGCGGTGAACGGCGCCGATCTCGATGCGTGCCTCTCCGGCGCGGGACTCACCGCGATGGCCGGTGACATCGTGTTGGTGCGCACCGGTCAGATGCACTGGCTGCAGGTCGGCGACCGGAATCGGTACGCCAACATCTCTCCGGGCATCGGACTCGACGCCGTCGAATGGCTGCACGATCACGACATCGCGGCCATCGCCAACGACACGCACGTCTTCGAGCCGTATCCGTGCCCGGGCGACAATCCGTTCCTGTTCCCCACGCACATGATCGAACTGCGGGACATGGGCATCCCTCAAGGGCAGCAGTGGGACCTCGACGATCTCGCGGCCGACTGCGCTGCCGACGGCGTGTACGAATTCCTGCTCGCCGCGACGCCCTTGCCCATCACCCACGCCTGCGGCGGTCTCGTCGCACCGACTGCGACGAAGTGACCAGATGTTTCCACGAACCCGAATCGTCTGTGATCGTCACGGGAGTCGCAGCGATATGACTGCGACGAAGTGATGCGCACATTTCTGGTGACTGGTGCGGCGTCGGGGCTCGGTGCCGCGGTCACGGCACGCTTGCGCCACTGCGGCGATCGAGTGGTGACCGTCGACCTGCGTGACGCCGACGTCGAGGCCGATCTGGGCACCGTCGAGGGCCGGGCCGACGCGCTGCTCCGCAGCCTCGAACTCGTCGACGGCCCCCTCACGGGCATGGTCCCCTGCGCGGGCCTCGGCCCTCAGGTGCCCGATCATTCACTCATCGCGTCGGTCAACTACTTCGGTGCGGTCGCCTTCATCGACGGTTGCTTCGACTCCCTCCGGGCCGCCGCCCCCTCGGCGGTGGTCGCGATCTCGTCGAACTCGACCACGATCGATCCCACCGTCAACGCCGGTCTCGTCGCCGCCTTTCTCGCCGGTGACGAAGCAACCGCTCGGGGGATCGCCGCCGATCTGCCCGGCAACTCGGTCTACGCCTCGAGCAAGGTCGCGATCGCACGAGAGGTGCGCCAACGAGTGAACGAGTGGGGCAGCGCGGGGGTGCGCATCAATGCGGTCGCGCCCGGGCCGTTCCGTTCGCCGCTGCTGCAACAGGGCCTCGACGACCCGACCTTCGGACCGCTGATCGAATCGCTTCCCGTGCCGACCGGCGAGATCGGCTCACCCGATCAGGTCGCCGCCGCGATCGAGTTCCTCCTCGGCCCCGATGCCAGCTACGTCCACGGATCGATCCTGTTCGTCGACGGCGGCATCGACGCACTGCTGCGCCCCGACGCGATCTGACGCGGCGCTCGTTCTCGCTGACCCGGTCCGCGCGCGGTTGGCCGCGTCCGGCCGCGGTCTGACCTGCCGGCAGTGGTGCTTTTCAGTTGTCAAGGTTCGGTGTCGTGCCACGAGCTGGCTACGGGCCGGGTCCGGCGCGCGCATACTCCTGTTTCGTCACGAGGCGTTGGTGACCGTGGGGTCCGGTGCGGCGGAGGTCGCGGAGGGTTTTCTGGGCGTGGTGGTGGTGGCAGAGGCGTGCGAGGTTGGCGAGGCTGGTGCTGCCTCCGGCCGCGACGGGAATGTTGTGGTCGATTTCGAGGTGACGGTCGATGTCGCAGCCTTCGATGACGCAGGTCCGGTCGCGGGTTTCGATGGCGGTGCGGAGGTGGGCGGGGATGGTGCGGCCGAGGTGGGCGACGCGGGTGATGTCGACGCCGTCGATGACGACGGCTTTGAGGATTGCGTCGGAGGCGAGGCGGTGGGCGACGCCGACGGGGATCGGTCCGATGCCTTCGATCTCGCAGATCTCGCCGGGTTGGGTCCAGCCGCGTTGGTAGGCGGCGTGACTGACGTGGACGACGACCATTCCTAAGGGCCGCGACCCGCGGGTCTTCGGACCGGGCGCGGAGGGCCCCTCAGCGCCACCCGATACCGACTCAGTGAGTTGGATGAGGGCGTCGAAGGCGACCGCTTCGGGATGGACGAGTGTCTTGCTGGCCCGGTTGGTTTCGAAGAGTTCGCGTTCGAAGGGTTCGAGGGCGGCCATGA
>JANLRZ010000114.1:0-15059 GCA_031362155.1 Acidimicrobiia bacterium
CCGACCCCACGTTGTGATCATCGCCGACCTGCGCGGCCCCGATCCGGAACTCGTCGCGTCGCGCGTCGCAGGAATGGCCGACGACGCCCTCCGCCAGGGCGCCCGCGTCGATCTCGCGACCGCCGAGGTCGACGGCCCACGCTTCGGTTCCGTACCCAGCCCCGTGCACGTGGGCCGCCGACTCGCCCGGGCCGTCGTCGGAGCCCCGGGGACCGGTGCGATCCCATTGGGCGCCACCGTGCATCACCTGGGTGGCGAGGCGAGCACGTGACCGATCCCCAGGACATCGTCGAACTCCGCATCGCCACCTGCATCGCCGTCGTTGCCGCGGCGATCGCCGCGCTCCAGGAGGGTGCGGGGTCGAGCGCGCTCTGGATCGCGACGACCGTGGGCCTGCCCATCGCGTGTTTCATCGGCTACCGGGTCCGGGCCACCCGCCCACTCCCGCTCCGCCTTGCGCAGTCGGTGATTGCGGTCGTGATCCTGGTGGTCTTCGTCAGCCGGATCGGCCACGTCACCGATCTCGGATCGCTGCAGATCCCCCTGGCGCAATCCTTTCTCTGGCTGCTCCTGCTCCACGCGCTCGACATGCCCAATCGCCGTGGCCTCCTCGTGCTCCTGGTGGCGAGCCTCGTGCTCATCGCGCTCGCAGGAGTCCTGTCGATCTCGATGGCGATCGCGCCCTGGATCGTGATCTGGGCATTCGCGGCACTGGTGTCCCTCGTGCTCGCGTATCAAGCGGAACTCCAGGAACTCCCGACGCTCGGGACGCCGAGCACCCACACCTTCGATCGATCGTCGGTGTTGATTCCGCTCGGGGTTCTGGTCATGGTCCTGGCCGTCGGCTTCGCGGTCTTCATGGTGGTCCCGGTCGCCGGCACGAACCGGGCGATCACCTTTCCCGCCGAACTTCCGAACGACTCTCCGGTTCGATCCAACGGCGACCTCGTGAACCCTTCGCTCGGCCCGAGCGATCCCGCATCGTCGGGGGGTGGGTCCGGCAAGGGCGGCGCCACGAGCTTCGGGTACTTCGGCTTCTCGAAGCAACTCGACACGTCACTCCGTGGTCGCCCGGACGACACACTGGTCATGCGAGTGCGAGCGTCCTCACCCGACTTTTGGCGCGGTCAGACCTTCGACCGGTGGGACGGGCGGGTCTGGCGCGTCAGTGACGACACGCCGCGTCTCATCCGCAACGGCGATCCCATCGGCGTCCCGAGAGTTCCGCTCGACGGGCCGACCCAGACCGCGATCTCGGTCGACGAACTCACCCAGACCTATTACCTCGAGGTCACCGGACCCAACTCGATCTTCGCGGCCAACTCGGTCCGGAAGGTGTACTTCCCCGAGCCATCGATCTTCCAAAATCGCGACGGCACCCTGCGGGCCGGGGTCCGCCTCGATGCCGGGGCGGTGTACACGGTGGTGAGTGAGCGTGCGCTGGTGACCGCCGAGAGCTTGCGGGCGCCCCAACCCGATACCGTGCCAGCCGACATCGCCCTCGCGTACGCGCAGCGACCCGTCACCACCGACCGCGTGCGCGACCTCGCCCGCCGGATCACCGCCAACGCACCGACCACGTACGACAAGGTGCAAGCGATCGAAGCCTGGCTCGCTACCAACACGAAGTACTCGCTCGACATCCCTCGCTTGCCCAAAGGTGCCGACGCCGTCGATCAGTACGTCTTCGAAGACCGCCGTGGTTTCTGCGAGCAGATCGGAACCACCCTGGTAGTGATGCTGCGGGAGTTGGGCATCCCGGCCCGCCTCGGTGTCGGTTACGCACCGGGAGAGCGAAACCCGTTCACCGGCCTCTACGAAGTGAAGGCCAGCGACGCCCACGCCTGGGCGGAGGTGTACTTCCCCGGCATCGGGTGGCAGACCTTCGACCCGACCGCCAATGTTCCGCTGGCCGGCGACTCTCAGATCGACGCGGCCGGATCGGGTGCGTTGAGCTATCTCAGCGCCCGGCTCCACATCCCCACCGATGTCCTCGCGGCCCTGCCGATCCTGGCCGGGGTCGTCACCTTGGTGCTGGCAATCCGTGCCCTCCGGCGCCGTCCCGCCAAGGTCGTGCTCTCCCGGTCGTGGGCCTCGACCCGACTCGCACGCCTCGAGCGCCTCGGTGCCCGGCGTGGTCGACCACGCGCGCCGAGCGAGACCACCCCCAACTTTGTCCGTGCCCTCGGCACCATTGCCCAAGAACACGCGGCCGGCCTCGCCCGCGCCGGTGCCACTATCGACGCGGCGATGTTCGCGGCCGATCCCCCCGGCCCGCCCGAACGCGCGTCGGTTGATGCCCTCCTCGACGCCATCGAGGCCGACTGGCCGAGCCACGGGCACCCGGAGGACCTCGTACCGAGCGGTGCCGGGTCGGGAACCAACGTCGGCCGCTGAGCGTCGTACCCTCAACGCGATGAGGGGACCACGATGAGCGAACCCGTAACGATGTCAGCACCAGACCCGCCCGCCCGGCGCAGCACCCTCACCCGGGTCGCGGCTGTCGCGGCCGCCACCCTGGTCGTCGCGGCGGGAATCACCTTCGTCGCATCCCGCGACGACGCCGCGACCCTCCCTCGACTCGCGTTGCGGACCCCCGCGACCAACCCGGCGGCCGCCGACGTTGGCCAAGCCGAGGCCTCCATGCGAGCACTCGCGAGCAACGTCACCACTCGCTACCTCATCGACGCCAAGCTCGCAGACCCGCCGACCACGGCCGGCGTCGCGAAGATCACGGCCGAACCCATCACCGCCGCGGAGGTCGCCGCGTGGGCCCGAACGCTCGGGATCAGCACGCCACCCGAGCGAGATCAATCCGGTCCCCTGGACGCCTGGCGTGCAGTCGAGGCCGATGGCTCCCTGACCGTGATGACGACGGGCAGTACCTGGCTGTTCAACTATCACCGAGGTGATCAGGGCGGCGGATCCTCACCCGGTGCACCCGGCCCTGCCGTCGAGCCAAGTCCGGCCGTCGAGCCCGAACCACCGACGAGTGAAGCCGAGCCGCCGCCAACAACCGACCCCGACCCGACGACGTTCGACCTCGCCCGCCCCGATCTCCCCGACGCGGCCACGGTGCGCCGGAACGGGATCGCGACCCTGACCGATCTTGGCATCCTCGATGGTGCCGATTGGGACTTTGCGGTGCGCGACGGCGGCACCGTCGGGGTGGCGAGCGCGTGCCTTGCCGGTGCCACCTGCGGCCAGGCCGAGCAGGTCTTCACGCTCAGTCGCCAACTCGTCGCCACTCGCGTCGTCGAGGGACGCCACGTCGATGGTCTCGATTGGATCGTCGACTTCGGCGATGGCGGACGCATCGAGACCGTCACCGGAACCATTGCCGCGGCTCGCCGGATCGGCGACTATCCGCTCCGATCGGTGTCCGACGCCGTCGCATCCCTCAATGCCGGGATCGACGGCGGTCCGGCGCCCGCCGCCCTCGACAGCCTCGAACCCGACCTCGCGGTAGCGCCGTGCGACCTGGCCACCGACTGCGCGCCACGGGAGGTCACCATCACGATCAGCGGGGTCGAGGTCGGCACTGCGTTGTGGTTCGGCGGTTCCGGCGACTCCCCCTCGGAGTATCTCGTGCCGACGTTTCGATTCACGGGCCACGACGATGCCGGCAATCCCTGGACCGCGAGCGTGCTCGCGCTGACCGATGCCGCATTGCTGGCACCGCCAACCACGACCACGACGACACCCGGCGGCGAGGAGTCGCCCGGCCCGAGTGTGACGATCGGTGCGTCGATCCCGTTGCCGCTCGATCTGAACTTCCATTGCGGCGTGTCCGAGGTGCGCTTCAATGCCACCTGGTGGGACGCGGTGAATCCGTGGCCGGGTTCGGGAGGTGGCAGCCCTCACATCGCGGATGGAGAGGGCACCCTGACCCTCGATCGTCTCGATCACGCTTCGTGGGACAACGGATCCGGCGTCTCGCTCGAGTTCGTTCCCCATGTGGGTGCCCACGAGCGACAAGGGTGTGCCTGACTTACGCGACGGGCACGCCCTCGAAGATCGCGACCTTGAGGCCACGGCGGGCCAATTCCGCCAGGAACGCCCGGGGCTGAGCGAAGCCTCCCAATCCCTGGGCCCCCGGCTCGGGACGAACCAGTTCGGGTTCCACACCGCAGATCCCTACCGTGGCGAGGGCCAACACCGTGCCCGCGGCGGTCGCCGTGCGATCGATGGCTCCGAAGACCATCGGCTCACGCTCGGAACCGCGCCGTCCCCAGATCTCGACCCGCAAGGCGCCCCATTCGTTGATGGGATCCTTGCGCCGCGGCCAGCCGCGCGCCGGCTTCTCCGCGTGCGCATACCGGACGGTCGCGCGGGCCAAACCCGGGGCGGCGAATGCCAACAACTCCAGCCCGTTCGCAACCGGCTCGCACGGGCGCGCGTCGACCGGATTTGGGAACCACACGAGTTCTTCGCCGCCGCGCTTGCGCAGTTCACTGATGGCGCCATCGCGCAGCTCGGCGCCGCGATCGGCCAAAGCCACCCGCACGACGCTGGCGCTGGCCTCGCCCGCCGCGCCCCACCGCGCAACGTTGACTTCATCGATGCGATCGAACGAATCCGCGGCGTGACGGACCAACACATCGGACAACCCCGGCGCGAGGCCCGCGCCCACGATGATCGAGACGCCACAGTCGCGTGCTGCGCCGTCGAGATCGAGGAGTTGGCGGATCGTCGCGGTGTCGTCACCCACCGACACACACGACACCCCGGCTTCGAGCGCATCGCGAGCGATCGTCACGTCGTCACCCGCGGGCACGGCACAGGCCACGACGTCGACGGCATCCGGGATCCCCATCCCGGGTTGCCAATCGATGATCTCGGCCCGATCGCCCATCGCGTCGCCAACTTCGGCAGCCCGACTGGGTCGCGCGTCGGCGATCAACAGTCGATCGAGGCCGGGCGTCTCCACGAGTTGTCGCGCGGCACGCGCGCCGACGGCACCAACACCGACGAGGAGTGCTGTGGTCATCGAAACTCAGGCGCTTCGAGTTCGCGCCAACCACCGTTGGTGGGCGGAACTCCGCCCTTCCCGCGTACCCGCATGAGCATCCCCGCGATTCCCGCCACGAACACGACAATCAATCCTCGACGAAACGCCCGCATCGCCGGAGCATACCGACGGTTCCCTCCCGATGCTCGCGGCTGGAGCTGCGAGGCAACCCTGATCCGACGGACCTCCGGGCCTCGCAGGATTTATCTGCGAGGCATCAACGAGCCTCCCGAGCCGGAGTCTTGGACGCAGTGGTGCGCGCAACCAACTGACCGTCGCGGCCTCGCAGGAATTGGAAGTGGGGCTAGTAAGAATCGAACTTACGACCTCATCCTTATCAGGGATGCGCTCTAACCGACTGAGCTATAGCCCCGCGAAGCGGTGAAGGTTACCAACCTGGTCGGGGTCAGGGCCCAACCAAAGCCGAAGGTGGTGGGTGCTACTCGGCTTCGACGAACGTGATCTCGACGCCGCCGACCATGTCGGAGAAGACGTTGTACAGCGCCGCAGCGATCACCGTGATGATGCAGGTCAAGGCAACGAGGACGAGGCCGACCAGCACTGAACCGAGCAGCAGTTGGGGCGCGACCAGGTGGTAGTCCTTCGCTCCGAGGATGTCGCCCATGAAACTCTCGAAGTTCTTGATGCCCCCGGAAGCATCCAGCAACAGCCAAGTCACCAGCCCGGCCAGAATCAGAATGACGAGCGCCGCGAGATAGAAGCACAGGGAGACCCGCAAGACCGACCAGAGGTCGACTCGGGTCATCTCGACCCGAGATCGGCGCTCGGCGCCCGGTCCCGGTAAGGCCGATGCGACCGCGGCCTGCTTCTTCTCGGACCGCGAGGGTTTCTTGAGCTTGCCGGCGTCGGCCGCCGGGTCGGCGCTGGTCGACGGTTTCGCCACCGTTGCCGCCGGGTCCATACCTACTCGTCCTCTCCTTCGTCGCCCTCGAGCACGGGGGCGACTGCAACGACGCTCTCTCCGGGGTTCAGTGCCGCCACCTTGACGCCGGTGGCATCACGCCCCTGCGACGAAATGTCACGAGCGCCGGTACGCATGATATTGCCGACCGAGGAAAAGACGAGGATTTCGTCGTCGGCCTGCACCATGAACGCCGCGATCACGCCCACCCGGCCAGTGGTGACCTTCATCCCCCGGACTCCTTGGCCGCCTCGGCCCTGCCGGTTGAATTTGTCGAGTTTGGTGCGTTTTCCGTGCCCGCTCTCGGTCACGAAGAGCATGACCGCATCGTCCTTGGCGAGGTCGCAGGACACGACGGCATCGTCGGCGTTCTTCAACTTCATGCCCCGCACGCCGGCGGCCGCACGACCCATGGCGCGCACATCGGTCTCGCTGAATCGAATCGTCATGCCGTTGCGCGACACCATGAAGATGTCGTCGTCACCGGTGGTCTGGATGACCTTGACGAGTTCGTCGTCTTCCTTCAGGTTGATCGCGATGAGACCCGTCCGCAGCGACGAGTCGTACTCGGACATCTTCGTCTTCTTGACCTGACCCCGCTTGGTGACGAAGAACAGGTACGCCCCGTCTTCGTAGGTCCGCGTGTCGATGACTGCCTGCACTCGTTCTTCGGGGCCGAGCGCGAGCAGGTTGACGATCGCGGTGCCGCGTGCCGTGCGCTCCTTCATCGGGATCTCGTGGGCGCGGAGTCGGTACACCTTGCCGCGGTTCGAGAAGAACAGCAGATACGAGTGCGCGGTGGTGGTGAGGAGGTGTTCGACGTAGTCCTCGTCCTTGAGACTGGATCCGCGTACGCCCTTGCCGCCCCGGCCCTGCTTGCGGAAGGCGTCGTTCGCCACCGTCTTGACGTAGCCCTTGTTGGAGAGCACGACGACGCACTCTTCGTCTTCGATCAGGTCGAGGTCGTCGATGTCGCCGGTGTCGAGCGTGATCTGTGTACGTCGACCCTCGGCGAACTTGTCGCGCACTTCGGCGAGTTCTTCCTTGATGACGGTGAGCTTCTTGGCGTCGCTGTCGAGAATCGACTGCAGCGCCGCGATCCGTTCCACCAGGTCGGCATGCTCTTCGAGCAGCTTCTGGTGTTCGAGTTGGGCCAGCCGACGCAGTGGCATGTCGAGAATGTGTTGGGCCTGGACTTCGCTGAACTCGAAGGGCTTGGCCATCAAGCTCGTGCGCGCCGCGTCGGTGTCGGCCGACGCGCGGATCAAAGCGATGATTTCGTCGATCGAGTCGAGCGCTCGGAGCAACCCTTCGAGGATGTGCGCGCGGTCACGCGCCTTGCGCAACCGGAACTCGGTACGGCGAGTGATGACCTCGACCTGGTGCTCGATGTAGACCCGTAAGGCCTCGCGCAGGTTGAGCAAGCGCGGAATGCCGTCAACGAGCGCGAGGCAGTGCACCGCGAAATTGCTCTGCATCGGCGTGTGCTTGTAGAGCTGGTTGAGCACGACCTGCGAGTTCGCGTCCCGCTTGAGTTCCACGACCAGTCGTACGGAGTCCCCGGCCGATTCGTTCCGCACATCGCGAATGCCTTCGATCTTGCGATCGTTCACGAGCTCGGCGATCTTGGTCCCGATGACCTCCACCGAGGTTTGGTAGGGCACTTCGGAGATGACGATCCTTTGCTCGCCCTTCCGGCCTTCGTCGATTTCAGCAACGGCGCGCATCTTGATCGATCCGCGACCGGTTCGGTACACGTCGCGCGCGCCGGCCTGGCCCAGAATGAGTGCGCCCGTTGGGAAGTCGGGCGCCTTCACGAAGTGCATGAGATCGTCGGGCGTTGCATCGGGGTGGTCGATCAGGTGCTGGGTCGCATCGATGATCTCGCCGAGATTGTGCGGTGGGATGTTGGTCGCCATGCCGACGGCGATACCGCCACCGCCGTTGACCAACAAGTTTGGGTACCGCGCCGGGAGGACCTTGGGCTCCTCGTTGTTCCCGTCGTAGGTCTCTTGGAAGTCGACGGTGTCCTCGTCGATCTCGCCGAGCAACTGCATCGCGAGTGGTGCCAGGCGCGCCTCGGTGTTGTGATTGACGAAGCCGTTCGCAAGAAAAGCATGGTCGTCCGAGTCAACCCGCACGGAGTACACCGGCTGCACGCCGGCGTTTTCGATGGCAGCGACCTCGGCGTAGTACCAACCACTGCTGACGAGCGGCGCGATCACCTGCTTGACCTCGGGGTTACGGATCCGATCGAGAACCTCACGTCCAAGACCACGGTCCCACCGCTCCATCGCCGCGAGGTCGTGTTTTTCGAGCCACTTGCGATCGTCCCCGCGAGCCCCGCTCTCGGTACGGATGTAGTCCGCGAGGAACGCCACGCGGTCATGGGTCCGGGTCGTCGTGGTGCCGGGCAGCGCCGCGACGAGGGACTCAAGCTTGTGCTGCTTCGCGCCCCAGAAGCCGACTCGGGAGGCGAAACGCGCTGCGTCCCGCCGATTCCCGATGGCAACCTTGATCTCGCCGTTCGCGTAGCGCGCCTGACGGGCGACCACTCCGAACTCCAGCAGTAGCAACTGCACGTCGTGCGCGAGTTGCGTACTCGTGGTCGAGTAGCAGACTTGGATCGAGTTCCGGCCGAGGTCAGAACAGGATCCATCACCTTCGTACAGGGCTTGGAGGAACGCTTGCTTCGCGTCGAGTGGCGCCTGCCACACGAACTCGGGGATCCGCTTCTCCGCGCTGCGCAGTCCGATCAGGTCTCCAATCGGTGACACGGCGAGATGCGAGGTGTTGTGCACGTCCAACTCGTTGATGATGCGTCCCGAACGAAGTGGCCGTTCGCTCAGATAGCGGCGGCCGCCCACCACGGCGTCCCACGCGGTCACGACCGCGTCGAAATACTCGCGGTCCACGTTGTTGAACCCAGCACGGTCTGGTGAAGCCCAGCCCTCCGCCACCATCGCACCGGCCAAGAACGCGGCCGAAAGTTCGGTGGCGGTCGTCGTTGTGTGATCGCTGGATCCTGTTCGGGAGATCGCAACGACGGTTCCGGGTTCGATCTCCTCGAGCAGTTTCCATTGCAACATCGGCACGCCGGCGATGGGCACCAGGCACAGGACGGGATGGTTGTGAGTGCCCGTGACTTCAAAACCTTCCCGCGTGCGGAGTCGCAGCGTGGGGTGATCACCGGAATGGAACCCCTTGGTCGCCAGGACCAGATCGCCGTCACGGTTGCGAACCTTGACGTCGATGTCGGACTCCGAGTTCGGTTCGACGGGCGCCAGGGCATCCATACGGACTGTGCCCTCGGAAGTGGGCACTCGGGTCGAACCGACGACGCAATAGCGCATGGCCGCCGGGCGGTCGTTCGGGTCGGGTGATCCGAAGTTGCCGTGGCCGTCGACGAGTGGATACCGGAGCGAGAAATCCTGCGCCATGCGCGCCAGCGCGTCGTAGATCGACTGGTCGCCGTGGGGGTGGTACTTGCCCATCACATCGCCAACCGCCGACGCGCACTTCTTGTGGTTGCGATCCGGACGCAACCCACCGTCGTACATCCCGTAGAGGATCCGACGCTGGACCGGCTTCAGACCGTCGCGCGCGTCGGGCAATGCACGCGAGGTGATGACCGACATCGCGTAGTCCAGGAAGGAGCGTTCCATCTCCTCCTGGATCTCGATCGGTTCGATGTTCATTTCGAGGGGTTGCGCGCCGTCGGGCACCGGGACCTCCGGGTCGGTTTCGCTGCGAACAGGTGGGGCAATACCTAGATGTCGAGGAAGCGAACATCTTTCGCGTTCTCTTGGATGAAGCCCTTGCGGGACTCGACGTTGTCTCCCATCAGCGTGGAGAACACATCGTCGGCGATCGCCGCGTCTTCGACCGAGACCTTGAGCAACGATCGGGTTTCGCGGTTCATCGTGGTGTCGCCGAGTTCCTGCCAGTCCATCTCGCCGAGACCCTTGAAGCGACTGACTTCGATCTTGCGGTTCGGGTGCTCGGCATCGAAGCGAGCCAAGGCGGCCTCGTCTTTGAGGTAGGTGCGTTCCTTGCCCACGTCGGCGCGAAACAGCGGCGGCTGCGCGACGTACACGTGCCCGGCGCGGACCAACTCGCCCATCTGTCGGTAGAGGAAGGTGAGCAACAGGGTGCGGATGTGGGAGCCGTCGACGTCGGCGTCACTCATGAGGATGATCTTGTGGTAGCGCAGCTTCCCGACGTCAAACTCCTCCGCGATGCTCGTCCCCATTGCGGTGATGAGGGTCTGCACTTCCTCGTTCTTGAGCATCTTGTCCATGCGGGCCCGCTCGACGTTGAGGATCTTTCCTCGGATGGGCAGGATCGCTTGGTACTCGGGATTGCGCGCCCGCTTGGCGGAGCCGCCGGCGCTGTCGCCCTCGACGATGAACAGTTCGCACTGCGCCGGATCCTTCGACGAACAGTCGGCCAGCTTGCCGGGCATCGCCGAAGATTCGAGCAGCGACTTGCGCCGAGTGAGGTCGCGCGCCTGACGCGCCGCGAGCCGAGCGCGTTGCGCGGTGATGGCCTTCGCGACGATCTGCTTCCCTTCGTTCGGGTGCTCTTCGAGCCACTCCCCGAGCTTCTCGTTCGTGGCTTTCTCGACCATCGAACGCATCTCGGTGTTGCCGAGCTTGGTCTTGGTCTGACCTTCGAACTGCGGGTTTTGCAGCTTCACCGAGATGATGGCGGTGAGCCCCTCCCGGATGTCTTCGCCGGTGAGGTTCTCTTCCTTCTCCTTCAACAGGTTCTTCCCGCGCGAGTACTTGTTGACCGCGTTGGTGAGTGCCTTCTTGAAGCCCTCCTCGTGCATCCCGCCTTCCGTGGTGGCGATGTTGTTCGCGAACGAATGGATCCCTTCGTGGTATCCGGTATTCCACTGCATCGCGACATCGACCTCGGCCTTTGCGGTCACGTCCTCGAACGCGACCACGCGCTTGAAGATTGCTTCCTTCGACGCGTTGAGGTGGCGTACGAAGTCGGTGATGCCGCCGGCGTACTTGAAGACTTGTTCGGAGACCGGCGAGACGCGCTCATCACGGAACCGGATCTCGAGGCTCTTGTTGAGGAACGCCATCTCGCGGAGTCGCTCGAGCAGGGTCTGCGCGCGGAACTCGGTCTCCTCGAAGATGGTCGGGTCCGGCCAGAACGCAACCGTCGTACCGGTCTTGCGCGACGGGGCCTTCTTCTCGAGTTTGCCCGTGGGCTTGCCGCCCTTCTCGAACGACATTTCCCAGCGGCTGCCCTCGCGGTGGATTTCCAGATCGAGGCGGGCGGACAACGCGTTGACGACCGAGATACCGACCCCGTGGAGTCCACCCGAGATCTTGTAGCCCTCGCCGCCGAACTTCCCACCCGCGTGAAGCACGGTGAGTACGACTTCGGCCGCCGACTTGTTCTTGTATTCCGAGTGGTTGCCCACGGGAATTCCTCGGCCGTCGTCGCTCACGCGACAACCCCCGTCGGCCAACAACGTCACCTCGATGTGGCTGGCGTGGCCGGCCATGGCCTCGTCGACCGAGTTGTCGACCACCTCGTAGACCAGATGGTGGAGACCGGACAATCCGGTCGAACCGATGTACATCCCCGGGCGCTCCCGGACGGGCTCCAGGCCCTTGAGCACCGTGATGTCTTTCGCCTCGTAGGCCACCCGCGCGCTACCTCTCGTGGTTGAACGTGTCGGTCGTGTGGAGGCAGGAGTCGGACGTTCGCGAGCCGGTGACGACCCGGTGAGCGCTCCGCCGCACTGCATCCTCGGACAAGCCCCGATTCGCCGGTCGCAACCACGGTCGTGAGAACCGCAAAAGTGCTGGTCAGCAGGCCAATTCGGGGTATAAACAGTGTACCAGAACCCTGTGACCGACCTCGGGTTTCTCGGCGGGTTTTCGCCCAGTTCTCAGGCCGGTGTTTCGGGGTCGATCGACTCCGAGTCGGGGGCCCCGGCGGACCGGTCGGCCACCACCGAGATCTCGCGGACCGCCGCGCCGGGAACCCGCTCGTGCAACGCCGTCACGAGTTGATCGGCGAGGTACCGGAACTGCCCCGCCCACGCCGGGTCATCCACGAAGATGCGTAGGCGGCCGCGCTGGAGATGGAGTGGATCGCTATGGGCACCGAGGGCGTCCCCGACCAGTTCGGACCACGAAGCCCGAATCGCGTCAAGGAACCCCGGGTCCGGCATGCCGAGCTCACTGCGCACATGCCGCAGCGCGTCGGTGACCGGGCGGGGATCGTCGCTCCAACTCACACGAGCCGCCCCGCGTCGATTCGCAGCCACGTATCGGCTCGAATTGATTCCGGCAGCGCGCCGGCCGTCGTGATCAAGGTCTGGGTCGCCGGGAGGTGGTCGACGAGCGCGGTCGCTCGCTCCGCATCCAACTCGCTGAACACGTCGTCGAGGAGCAGCACGGGTTCAGCACCGACCGCGTCCGCGACCATTCGGTGGCCGGCAAGGCGCAGACCCAACGCCAAGGTTCGCTGCTCGCCTTGAGACGCGTGATGGCGCGCGTCGAGGTCGTCGAGAACGAGCGACCAGTCGTCGCGGTGAGGCCCGACGAGTGTGACTCCACGATCTTCTTCGCGCTTGGCCAACCGTGCGAGCGCGTCGGTCAACGCCGCGCCGACCTCGTCGCGTGACAACGCGCCATCGTGCCATTCGGGTTCGTAGGCGGTCAGGAATCCCGGCGCGCTCCCAGCCAGCGACGCGTACGCGTGACCGACTTCCGGGGTGAGGCGATCGATGATGTCGAGTCGGCCGCGCACCAACTCGGCTCCGACCTCGACCAGTCGCGCGTCGAACACGTCGCGCGTCCGGCGATCGTCGCCGTCGCGTATTCCGGCGCGGAGCAGCGCGTTGCGTTGTTTGATCACGCGTTCGTACTCGGTGATGACCGCACTAAATCGTGGTGCCGAGCTCACCAAGAGATCGTCGATGAACTCGCGGCGGCCACTGGGGCCGCCCTTGACCAACGCGAGGTCGTCGGGCGCGAACACGGTCACCCTCAGGTGTTCGACCAAGTCGCGGCGGCGGACCACCGTCTGTTTGTTGGCCAGGATGCGATTGCGCCCGACGGTGTTGATCGCGGCCTCGACGAGCACCGAGTGTTCCGGGTGTTCGATCTCGGCGCGCACAATGGCCTGTTCGGTTCCGGCGCGCACCAGCGTCCGATCGGGAACCCCGCGGAGGGAACGACCGGTGGCGACCCATCCCACCGCCTCGAGCAAGCTGGTCTTGCCTTGGCCGTTCGATCCCGTCACGACGGTCACGCCCGGGTCGAACGCGATCTCGGCGTGCTCGTAACACCGGAAATCGCTCAGCCAGAGACGACCGAGGCGCACCTCAGCTGATACGCACGGGCATCAACAGGTACAGGAACTCCGGCTGGTCCGCGCCCTTCAAGGTGGCGGGCTTCAACGGATCCATGCTCTCGAGGACGGCCTCGTCGCCATTGATGGCCAACAGGCCGTCGAGGAGGAACTGTGGGTTGAACGCCACGGTGAGGTCCGTCCCTTCGAACTTCGCGTCGATGAGTTCCACGGCGTCAGCGCGTTCTTGCGCGGTGGCAGAAAGTTCGAGACCGGCACTACTCATCGCGAGCCGGACCGGTGTCCCCTCGCGACCTTCCCCCACGATCTGCATCAGACGAACCGCTTCTTCGAGCTCGGCTCGTGAGATGGTCAGCTTGTTCGGATACCCGTTGGGAATGAGCTGTTCGTAGTTGGGGAACTCACCGTCGATCAGTCGGGTGGTGACCGATCGTGACTCGTTGGCGAACTTGACCTCACGCTCGCCCAAGGTCACCGTGATCTCACCCGACGAGAAGACTCGTTGGACTTCGTTGAGTCCCCGAGCGCCGACGAGCACCTTCTGACCTTCGCTCAACATTCCGATGCCGTCGAGATCGCGCACACCGAGCCGATACGAGTCGGTGGCGACCATCCGAATGCCGGTGGGTGTCGCCATGATCAAGACACCGGTGAGGATCGGGCGGGCGTCATCGCGCGATGCCGCGGGGATCACCTGTCGCAATGCTTCGGCCAACGGTTCGGCGTCGACGGTCACCGTGGTGCCTTCGGGTTCGATCACGCGGGGGAACTCGTCGGCGGGGAGGAGCCGCACACCGGCGCGGGCCGGACCTGCCGAGATCCGAGCGTCGTCACCTTCAACCTCGAAGGTCACCGTGCCGGCCTTGAGTCGGGTCGTCAGGCCATCGAACAACTTGGCCGGCACTACGGCCTGGCCCGGCTCGTCGACCTGCGCGGGGATCCTGACCCGGATCGTGAGATCCAAGTCGCAGCCCACGAGTTCCACGTGGCCCTCGGCCGCCGTGACATGAACTCCCGAGAGCACCGGGAGCGCACCGCTGCGCACCGCGACGGCCCGCTGCGCGGTTCCGATCGCTTCGGCCAGGGTGTCACGCTCACACCGGAACTTCACTGTCCACCTCCGAGATACAAAAGGAATTGGTTTTCTAGTACTGGTAGTAGAGGGTGTGGATTGTGGATCACGCGCAGTATGCGCAGGTGGGATGGTCTTTGGTCGTCCACTGTGTCATCCACCACTATCCACCGACCGGAAATCACATTTCTGTGATTTCCGCGAGTTTCCCACCGCGAGCCGAAGATATCCCCAACGGTCCACAGGGTTATCCACCGGTGCCGAGCCGAACGCGGCTCATCAGCTCGTTGACCTGGTCAAACACCTGATGGCGCTCGGTCATCAGCGCCTTGATCTTCTCGACTGCATGGATCACCGTCGTGTGATCGCGTCCCCCGAACTGCTCCGCGATCCGGGGGTAGGAGAAGTCGGTGAGTTCACGGAAGACGTACATCCCGATTTGCCGGGCGATGACGAGCGGCCGGCGCCGGCTCTTGCCGCACAGGTCTTCCACGGTGAAACCGAACATGGTCGCGGTCTCGTCCAGGATCAGCTGGGGCGTGACCACCCGGGGCTGTGACGGGGGGAGGAGATCGGCAAGGACCTGTTTGGCCACGGTCTCGTCGAGTGTGGTCCGGTGCAAACTGGAGTAGGCGGCGATTCGGATCAGCGCGCCTTCGAGTTCACGGACGTTGTCGGAGATGTTCGACGCGATGAAGGCCAGCACT
>JANLRZ010000248.1:0-16176 GCA_031362155.1 Acidimicrobiia bacterium
TTCGCCGAACGGATCCGCGACGCGCGAATCGTTATCTGGCCGAAGCCCACACCCGAACCCAGCTGAACGCAGCGCAGCTCACGCCGGGGCGAAGTCGATCTCCGCGGTGGGGGCAGTCGAACCGGTCCGGCCTTCCGCCGAAGAGAACTGCCAGTAGAGGTTCGCGTACTCGATCGCCTGATCGGGTCCCATCGGCGCACCCCACTGGCGCATGTCTTCGGTGGTGTGGGCGTCGGCCACGAGCGTCGCGTCGTAACCCCGCACGAGTGCGCCGTGCAGCGTCATCCGAACGCACGCATCGGTCTGCGCGCCGGTCACGACGAGCCGCCCGACACCTCGCTCCGCCAACACCGACTCCAACTCCGTCGCCTCGAACGAGTCGCCGTACCGCTTGTGGATCAGCGGTTCGTCGTCATTCCGCACCAGCTCAGGTACGTACTGCCAACCCTCGGAGCCCTCCGGGAGATCATCGTCCGAATGCTGCACCCAGATCACCGGCGCGGCCGCCGCCCGGGCGCGGTCGACGAGCGTGTTGATGTTCGCGACGACCCGATCGACGTCGTACGCCTCGGCCACGACGTTCCGTTGCATGTCGATCACAACCAGCGCAGTGTTCGGACGATCCGGCAGTGAGGTCATGCACCCTCCAATGACGATATGACGCTCAGAGTAGGGCCTCGACGAGGCCACGGCTCCGGCCTTCAGGCGGCCTGACAAATAGGTCGGATAGTTCATCTCGGACCGCAAGTCCGGCACCGATAGGCAGTCATGACCTCGTCGCCGACCCCGCGATGGCATCACCGCGTCCGCCGCATGGCGATCGCCGGGTGCCTGGCGGCGCTCGCCGCATCGGCGTTGGGCCCGGCCGCAGCCCCACCGGCGAGCGCGACGGTTGCAGTGGTGCGGGCCGTACCGTTCCGCGGCATCTTCACGGTGACCGCCACCTGGGGGACAACCAAAGGTCCGAACCACAGCTCTCCCGCGATCGATTTTCGGATGCCCGTCGGCACCCCGATCTACGCCACTGCCGCGGGCAACGTGGATTTCGTGTCGATCGATCCTCGCCCCTGCAACCCGAATACCCACATCCCACCCGGCGGCACGTACGCCGACGCCGTGCAGTGGTGTATCGACCAAGGAATGACCGGTACCCGGATCCGCGTTCGGCACGACGACGGCACGTTCTCGATGTACGTCCACTTGAGTCAGGTGCAGACCGGCATCTCGGCGACACCATCGACCCGCGTCGTCACCGGCCAGCTGATCGGCTGGAGTGGCGAGTCCGGCATCGCAACCGGCCCGCACCTCCACTACAGCAAGATCAACGCCGCCGGGAACGCGACGGTCGACCCAGTCCTCCTGCGGGCGTGCCGGGGACCCGTCGCCCGCAACTACACCCAACTCAACACACTCATCGGCAAGACCCTCCGCAACGACGGGTACCGGTGTAAGGGGTAGCGGCTCGCGCCCGCTGACCTGATGTCCGCAGGTGCGCGAGGATCGGACCGTGACTGACGGCGATGACATCACCGCGCGCCTCCGACCGGGTCGGACCATCACCGGGATGTCGGCGGTGCTCCTGCCCTACACCGCCGATCACGAGATCGACTGGAACGCCGTGGAGGCGCACGTCGCTCGCACCCTCGCGGCGGGCCTCACGCCCGCGGTGAACATGGATACCGGCTACGTCCAGCTCCTCGCCGAGTCCGACAAGGCGCGGGTCCTCGACATCACTGCAGCGATCACGAACGGCAACTTCGTCGCCGGTGCCTACGTGCCCGACGCCGCGGGAGCGCCGTTCGACGTTGATGCCTACCTGCGCGCCGGCGCCGCGATCTCCGAGCGGGGCGGAACACCGGTGATCTTCCCTTCCTACGGCCTCAACCAACTCGACGACGACGGTTGGGTCGCCGCCCACCAAAAACTCGCGAACCACCTCGATCGGTTCATCGGGTTCGAGCTCGGCGCGATGTTCGTGCCCTACGGCCGCATCGCATCGCTCGATGCCTACCGCGCCCTCATGGACATTCCCCAGTGCATCGGAGCGAAGCACTCGTCCCTCAGCCGCCAACTCGAATGGGATCGCCTCGCCGCGCGCGACGCCCAGCGCGTCGACTTCGCCGTCTTCACCGGCAACGACCTGGCGATCGACATGGTGATGTACGGTTCGGACTACCTCCTCGGTCTGTCGACGTTCGCGCCCGCGGAGTTCGCCGCACGGGACCGCATGTGGGAATCCGGCGACCCGCGCTTCTACGAACTCAACGACCTCCTGCAGTACCTCGGCGCCTTCACCTTCCGCGACCCGGTGCCCGGCTACCGCCACAACGCTGCGATGTTCTCTGAGCTGCGCGGCTGGGCGAGCACCGACCTCACTCCCCCGGGCGCACCCCGCCGACCCGACAGCGATCGATCCGTACTCGCCACGATCCTCGAACGACTGGCCGAATTCGCGTGAGGTACACCCAGGTCAAGCGGCTCGATTCGATCGATCGGTTCCGCGCCCACCTCGCCGAACTCCACGTGGACCTTCCCATCGACGATCACGTCGACCCGCAGGGTGCGCTGAGCGAATCGGTCACCATCCACGACGGCAGTGCCGGGAACCTCATCTCCCCCAACCGGTTCGCGATCCTGCCCATGGAGGGCTGGGACGGTACGACCGACGGTCGTCCAACCGATCTCGTCCGTCGGCGGTGGCAACGCATCGGCGCAAGTGGTGCCGGGCTCGCGTGGTGCGAGGCCACCGCGGTGCACGCCGACGGGCGAGCGAACCCGAACCAACTCGTCTTGACGCCGAACACCGCCGACGACTTCGCCCGGCTCCGGGATCTCCTCGCGCCGGACCAGGTCAGTGGACTGCAGCTCACCCACTCCGGTCGCTGGTCCCGACCCCACGGCGCGCCCGCTCCGCGCATCGCGTACCGCCATCCCATTCTCGACGAACGCGTCGGCGCCGGCGACGCCGAACTGCTCTCCGACGACGAGCTCGACGAACTCGCCGGGCGCTACGTCGACGCCGCGGTCCTCGCGCACGGTGCCGGGTTCGACTTCGTCGACATCAAGCACTGCCACGGCTACCTCCTGCACGAACTCCTCAGTGGCCACGACCGAGCGGGGCGGTACGGCGGCGACCTGGCGGGGCGCACCTTGTTCCTGCGCACCGTGGTCGAGGGCATCCGCAGTCGCGCGCCCGAGCTCGCAATCGGCGTTCGCCTCTCTGCCTTCGACCTCATGCCCTATACCGCGGGTCCCGACGGCGCGGGCGTGCCCGCCAGCGACGCGACCGAGTATCGCTACGCGTTCGGCGGTGACGGCACTGGCCTCGGCATCGACCTGACCGAGACCCACGCGTTCCTCGACCTGCTCACCGAACTTGGCATCGGCCTCGTCAGCACGACGGCAGGCAGCCCGTACTACAACCCCCACGTGCAGCGGCCGGCGTACTTCCCCCCATCGGACGGCTACCAGCCTCCCGAGGATCCGCTGATCGGCGTGGCCCGTCAGCTCGCGGCCACCGCCGAGATCACCCGGCTCCACCCGGCGCTCACGATCATCGGCTCGGGCTATTCGTACGTGCAGGACTGGGTGGCTCACGTCGGCCAGTCCGTCGTGGCGCGTGGCGGCGCCACCATGATCGGTCTCGGGCGCATGGTGCTCTCCTACCCCGAACTGCCCGCCGACGTGCTGGCCGGGCGGCCCCTGCAACGCGCGCTCGTATGCCGAACGTTCTCGGATTGCACCACCGCGCCGCGCAACGGCCTGATTTCGGGGTGCTTCCCGATCGACCCCTTCTACAAGACCCATGAAGACCGAGTGGAACTGACGCGGGTCAAGAAGCAGGCGCGGGGGTCCACGAATGCCGAGTGATCGGTGGGACGCACTCCCGGCCGACCGGTTCGAGGACGAGCCGTGGTGGTTGGAGTATGTGCCCGACCCGTCGCCGGAACGGATCGCCGCGCACGCCGCACTGGCCGCCCGCGACGGGTACGACGTTCACCCCGAGAGCGTCGTGGCCCTCGACGCGAACGTGAACGCGTCGACGTTCACCCTCGGTGCGCGCAGCACGATCGCGAGTGGCTGCAAGATCCGCGGCGACGTCGTCATCGGTGAACTCACCGGTTTGAACCCGGGTGTCGTGACCATCGGCAAGGTCACGATCGGCAACCAGGTGCGCATCGCGGCCTACGTCGTGCTCGTCGGCGAGAACCACGTCTTCGCCGACCCGACGGTGCCGATCATGGAGCAGGGCCTGACGTCGGCGGGTCTCGTCATCGAGGACGACGTGTGGCTCGGAGCCAACGTCGTGGTGGTCGACGGCGTCACCATCGGAGCCCACAGCGTGATTGCCGCGGGTGCGGTCGTGACCCACGACGTCGAGCCCTACAGCGTGATGGCCGGGGTCCCGGCGCGGAAGGTGCGCGATCGCCGCGACCCGAAGCCGAGCGCGCGAGTTCGCGACCCGCTGGCTCGATTCGACACCGCGATCAGCAGCCAGTGGGAGGACGTCCTCGCACGCTGCCGGGTTGCCGACGCCGACGCGATCGCGTTCGTCGAGTTCCCCGGTGCCGACCACCGCGACCCGCGGCCGCGCAACGACGCCGTCGAGATTGCCGGCATGTTCGGTTCGCTCCCACCAGGTGTCGATCGGGCCGAGCTCATCTCGCGCATTCAGGCGACCCAGGATCCGGTCACCGGGTTGTTCCGCGACCCGCGCCTACCCGCTGACCGCGAACTGTCGCTGAAGCCGACGCACGAAGAGTGGGACATGTACGGGTTGCTGTCGTGTGGGTACGCGCTCGAAGTGCTCGGCGCCGGTCCCGCCCATCCGGTACATGTCATCGAGCAGTGTTCCGCCACGGAACTCGAATCCCTGCTCGACGGTCTCGACCTCGGGTACTTGGCGTGGCCGAGCGGTTCGTGGATCGACGGCTTCGGCACCGGCCTCATGCTCAACCGCGTGCACCACGGCTCGACCAACGTCGCGCCGGCGTTGTGGGGATGGTTGCTCACGCACCAGTTCGCGACCAGCGGCATGTGGGGCACCCACCTCAAGCCGGTCGGTGACTACGACTTCGGATGGCTCATGGCGGTCAACGGCTTCTACCGGTTGACGCGCGGCACGTACGCGCAGTTCGGCGTGGACGTGCCCCGCCCCGAAGCCGCGATCGACACCGTGCTCGCGCACGCGCGCGCCAACCAGTGGTTCACCGCCGAGGACCGCAACGCGTGCAACCTGCTCGACGTCGTCCATCCGCTCTGGCTGCTCGGCCGCCAGACCGACTACCGCCGGGCCGAGATCCGCGACGCAGTCGCCGCGATCGTGCCCGGACTCTGTGCGGATTGGAAGGACGGCGAAGGGTTCCCGTGGCAGATCGGGCGCGACCCCGCGGGACTGCGCGGCACCGAGATGTTCACCTCGGTGATCCACCTCGCCGCCGACCTCCTCGGCGAGCGCGAGGGACTCTCATTCACCCCACGCGGGGTCCACCGTTTGGCCCCTGCGACGACGCTCGGCTGACGGCCGGTCGCCCGGTCTTGACACCACAAAACTATATGTAATTACAGGCTTTTCTGGTTGAAATACACACATACGTTTGGTATGCTTTGGGGACCAAACGCACGTAGTGTTCGACCAGGAATCCGAGGAACATTTCGCATGACGGCGACCATCGATCTCGACACCGATCAGCTCCGCGAGGTCCTCGCGTCGCTCGATGTCGATCCGTTGCGATTGATGAACGCGACGCTCGATCTGATCGCCGAAGTCAACGTCTCCGAGACTCCCGATGTTGTCATCGCGGGTGACCTGGTTCGGCTGCGACGTCGGATGGATCGCACCGACGCGATCTATGCCGAATGGATGCTCGTTGCGCACCAGCGCGGTGTGGGCACGGTCGACAGTTCGAAGTCGACCCCGGCATGGATGCGGTGGCAGACCGGAGCGCCACTTGGGGCCACCCGGCGCACCATCCAGCGAGGAGAACTCTCCGAACTCCTGCCCGAGACCGGCGCCGCATGGCGCGACGGCGAGATTTCGACTGCCGCGGTCGACGCGATGCTCTCGGCCCGAGTGGCCGGGCACGACGACGAACTCCGGAACATCGAGTCCGAGTTCCTCAGGCTCGCCCGTCGTGGCGATCAGCGGTCGTTGGAACACGCGGCCGCACGCTTCCGTGAAATGGCGAGCGCCGATGGCACCCGGCCGGCCGAACCCGATGGCCTGAATCTGTCCAAGGTGCTCGACGGCCGATCGAAGATCACCGGTGAACTCTCCGGCCTCGCGGCCGAGACGGTGACCACGGCGCTGGCTGCGTTCATGGATCCACCCGCCGAAGGCGACGACCGCACCAGCGCCCAACGACGTGCCGACGCACTGGTCCGGATCTGTCAGATCGCGTTGGCCCACGGTGCAGCCGGGGTCCGAGCCGCCGGAAACGTGACCGTGGTGCTCGACTGGCACACCTTCACCAACGGGGAGCCCGGCCGGGCCGACGGTCACTTCACCGGACCGATCCCCCGGGCCGACATCGAACGGCTGCTGTGTGACTGTTCCGTATCCCGAGTCGTGACCGGGCCCGACTCCCGACCACTCGACGTCGGCCGATCAACCCGCGTGTGGTCGCCAACGCTTCGCGCCGCGATCACCGCCCGCGATCAGCATTGCCGCTGGCCCGGATGTGAAATCCCCGCACCATGGACCGAAATCCACCACCACCGACCATGGGAATCCGGCGGGGACACCTCGGTGCCCAACGGCGTCTCACTGTGTTCCCATCACCATCACTTCCTGCACCGCAGTCCCCGATGGACCACGACCTTCGAAGATCAGATGCTCCGAGTGTTCCGCCCCGACGGCACCGAACTCACCCGACTCCCCGTCGACGAACACGAGTGACCCGCGTCAGAGGTTCACGAGATCCCGTCACATCGCACCACCAGTAGGGTCGAGTCGTGACCGATCGAGCGCTCGGCCGACTCTTCGGAGCGATCATTGCCGTCGGCTTGCTCGCTGCCATCGACGCCCGTAAGCCGGGTACGTGGGCACTCGAGGTTCTCCCAATCGCAATCGCGCTACCGCATGCTCTGGCGATCACGCACGTGGTTGCGCTTCACTCCGCTCGTCTACTGGCTCATCGCGGCGCACTGCCTGGTCCTCATCATCGGCTCTCACTGGACCTACGAACACGTGCCACTCGGAGACTGGGTGAACCGACCGCTGCACTGGAAACGCAACAACTACGACCGGCTCGGCCATTTCGTACAGGGATTCGTCCCAGTGTTGGTGGCGCGCGAGATCCTGATCCGACGCGTCGAGGTCACCTCGGCTCGGGTCGTCGTGGTGCTCGCGATTCTCGTCACGATGGGTGCGAGCGCGATCTACGAGATTGTCGAGATGGTGCTCGCGGTGACGGGGTCGGCCGGGGCCAAGGTGGACGCTCAGGGCGACGTCTGGGATCCGGAGTGGGACATGCTGTCGTGTCTCGTGGGTGCGGTCACTTCACTCCTGGCCTTGTCCCGGATCCACGACCGCCAGATCAGCATCGCGGCGGCGGATCGAACCTGACCCAGCCATCGGAATGACCCGGCCGCTCACGGATCGAAACGAGGTTCGTCGGTCGAGGGCGGGGCGTGCATCAGCTCGCGGAGACGGTCGATGCGGTCGTCGTCAACCCCCAAGAGATCAACGAGCCAGCCGATCGCCGCATGAAGATCGGCGCTCTCCGCATCAATGATCGCTTCGATATCCGCCCAGTCCTTCGTGCGATTGAAGAACGCTTTGAACACGATGAGATCGGTTGCGCCGAGGATCGGAATCGTCGTCCCCGCGAACGGCACCCGGTCGACGTGGATCTCGGCTTCGTCGTGAAACGCGTGGGTAGTGAAGAAGAGATCGATCGGCGTATCAGACCAGAACAGACGCACCTGGCCGTCGCAGCGCACCCGCTCCTCATCCTCAGCGCTCCGCGCGATCGGCTCGGGCAACGACGCGAACACCTGCTCGACCCGATCGGGGCCGACGAACACATTGACGTCGATGTCCCGCGTGCCGCGGGGCTCCTCGATGTGGAAGGCGAGCGCGAGTGCACCACCGAACGCGTGCGGGATCGACGCGTGCGCGAGGGCTGCCTCCACCGCGAGCACGGCTTCGACCAGCGATGCCATCAGCCAAGTTTCGGGAAGGTGAGTTCCCGGGAGGCGGGTCGACGCGGGAGGGCATCGGCGAGTTCCAGGACCTGCCGGAGCCGCGTTTCGGCCACCACCGGATCCGGACCCTGGCGCCGGACGACGATCCGCATGTCCGATCCGGCAGCACGAACGATACGGTCCAGTGTTCCGACCGAGGGATCGCGAGTCCCCTGTTCGTAGGTCACTAACGCAGCCGCCGACGTGTGCGCGCGGCGCGCCAGTTCCCGCTTGGACAGGCCCGCACGCTCCCGGGCGGATCGAACAACATCTGCGGCGTTCATGCCCAGATGTTATCGGATCCGATAACAGCAATCTGGATCACCATTGGTGGCGCATGAATTCCTCCGCCCAGGAGGGCTGGCGACCCGCTCCCCGCGGCGCGAAGCCCTCCAAGACGGTCCGCGACGAAGGTCACGAGGTACCTCGCGCGTCGCCGCGCGGGGTCGGCCTCACCAACGTGGCATCACCTCGTCCCAACGTGATACGCACAGCGCGTGCAACTACGGATGGTCGAGTGAACGCGTCGGGGACGGCGACAACGTCGATCGTCGACACTGAGGCGGACCCCACGCCGATCGTCCTGATTCTCGCGACCACCCTGCGCCGGGCCGAGCAGTCTCCGAAGCTCGCGGCGATGATGCAGAAGGCGAAGGGCAACGTCGCACTCCGCTCGACCGTCGACCCGCAGGCTGCGACGATCCGCTTCGAGCGCGGCCGGATCCTCGTCGAGCGCGGTGTTGCCGCCGACGCCCACGTCACGATCGCGACCGACGTGAACCGCATGGCCGACGAGGACGCACCCAAGCCACAGGTCAGCGGAGCACTCACCCACCTGAGACTGGCGCTCACCGCGTCGAAGGTGCTCGAACCGCCGCTCGGCACCTGGCAGCAGGAAGCAACCCGGTTCTGGGCAAGCGCGTCGACCCAGGCCGGCATGCCGAGCGGCATGCGGGTCGTGTGCCTCGACGACGACACCGAACTGGTCCTGGGCACCGAACCCACCGAGTTCGAGATCCACGGATCGGCGCCGCGCCTCGCGGCCGTGTTCAGCGGCGGAAGCGTCTTCGGCGAAGACGTGCTGAACGGCAAGCTCTATGCGGTGGGTTCGCTCCAACACCTCGCCGAGATCACCGGTCAATCCCTCGCGTTCATGATGGGTCGCTGACATGGCCGGGATCGGCGTCACCGCCGACCAGGTCCCCGCCTGGCTCGATGAGCACGACATCCGCTGGGTCAAGACCGAGAGTGTCTCGCTCGACGGTCTCGTCGTGGGCAAGCACATCGGTCGCGCCAAGTTCGCCAAGGCGCTCCCGCTCGGCAACGCGATCACCGAACTCGTGCTCGGATACGACCTCGGCGGCACGCCCTACCTCGCGTGGTGGGACGACTGGCGCGCCGACGCGCTCGGCGACATCCATCAACGACCCGACCTTGCCACTCTGGTGGTGGCCCCCGACCGACCTCGCACCGCCAACGTCATCTGCGACTTCGTCACCGCCGCCAACGATCCGCTCCCCAGCTGTCCTCGCGGCGTGTTGCGCACCGTGCTCGCCCAGCTCGCCGATCGCGGCTTCGTCGCCAAGGCGGCGTTCGAAATCGAAGCCATGCTCTTCACCGATTCGCTCCCGACCGCGCGGCGCCGCCACTTCCGCGGGTTGACCCCGATGTCGACCGACATCCCGGTCGGTTACCTCCACCACAACTCTCGGCAACAGCTCGCGTACCTCGACGTCGTGCTCCTCCGATTGGAGGCGCTCGGGATCCCCGTCGAGGGGTGGCACGACGAGGCTGCGCCCGCCCAGCTCGAGATCAACCTCGACCCCGCCGACCCCATGACTGCGTGCGATCACGTCGTCCGGGCCAAGCAGGTCATGCGCGAAGTCGCGATGGAACAGGGCCACGTGGTGACCTTCATGGCGAAGCCGTCGGCCGAGTACGGCAACGGGCTGCACGTGCACCACTCGCTGACCCGTGACGGAGAGCCGGTGTTCTACGCGCCGAACGGTGCGATGAGCGAGATCACCAGCCAATGGATCGGCGGGTTGATGGCGCACTCGGGCGCGGCGACGTCGTTCCTCTGCCCGACCATCAACGCCTATCGACGCATGGTCGGCTTCGCCGCCGCGCCCACGATCGCGTCGTGGGGTGAGGACAACAAATCGGTGGCCTACCGGGTGTTGTCGATCGAACCGAAGGCGGCGCGGGTGGAGAACCGCATCGCCGGCGGCGATGCGAACCCGTATCTCGTGCTGGCCGCGACCCTCGCCAGTGGTATCGCCGGGCTCGACGCCGCGACGCCCCTGCCGGCGCCGCTCGCCGTCAGCGGTTGGGGCCTCCCACCCGAGGGGTACCCGCACTTGCCGACCTCCATCACCCGCGCCGCCGATACCCTCGAAGCCGACGCCGAACTCGCCGCGGTGCTCGGACCGGATTTCGTGCGCTACTGGATCAACACCCGCCGGTGGGAGTGGCTGATGTTCCACACCACTGGTGGCGATCCGAGCGCCGACGCGGTCACCGATTGGGAACTCGACCGCTACTTCGAGCTGGCATGAGCACGACCCGCGGTCGCGTCGTCGGGATCATCGGGCACGTGACCCCGGTCGACGGCGACGAGGGCGTGGCCGTCGACCACTTCATGGCCACCACCGCCTACGTGAAGGCCGTGCAGCGCGCGGGTGCGACTCCCGTCATTCTCCCGATCGTCGACCCCGACCACATCGATGACCTGCTCGACACGGTGGATGGGGTCGTCATCACCGGCGGTCGGGATGTGGATCCGTCGGTCTACGGCCACACGCCCCACGACCAGCTCGGCCCGACCGATCCGGATCGGGACGCGGCCGACATCGCCGTCGCCCGCGCGGTCGTCGCCCGGAACCAACCGACGCTCGCGGTGTGCCGAGGGATCCAGATCCTCAACGTCGCGCGGGGCGGAACCCTCGATCAGCACGTCGACGATCACATGCGGTTGGATCAGTACAACCTCGACGCGCACACCGTGGCCATTGCACCCGGGTCCCGCCTCGCCGCCATCGTGGGGGCCGAAACACTCGGGGTCAACACGCTGCACCACCAAGTGCTGGGCGAGCTCGGCGAAGGGGTGATCGCCGTCGCCCACAACGAACATGGCCACGTCGAGGGCATCGAGATCGCGGGAGCGACGAACGTGTTGGGCGTGCAGTGGCATCCCGAGTTCCTCCGCCACCGTTCCGATCACCTCGCACTGTTCGCGCAGTTGATCAACCGCTGACGACGATGACCGACCCCGAACGCCCGGCGCTTCCCACCCGCCAGGCGCCGCCTCCGTTCCGGACCGTCGTGGTCGCGGCTTCGGAACGCGTCTCGGCCCGCCTGCAGCGGATCACGCTCGATGGACCAGACCTCGAGGGGTTCACCGTGTCCGCGCCCGCGAGCAGCGTGCGCCTCCTGCTCCCATCGGTCGGCCGCTCCGACCTGGTCATCCCGACGTGGCACGGCAACGAGTTCCTGCTGTCCGACGGGGCGCGCCCGGCAATCCGAACGTTGACCCCATCGTGGAGCGAGACGGCGGCGCCACCGCTCACCGTGGACGTCGTGCTGCATCAATCCGGACTCCTGACCGACTGGGCCCGAACGGTCCCGGTCGGCGCGTCCGTGGCGGTGTCGGGGCCCGGGCGCGGCTACCACGTCGATCCGAGTGCGTCGGCATTCGTCGTGGCCGGCGACGAGTCGGCGCTGCCCGCCCTCACACAGGTCCTGCGCGCGATACCCGGGTCGATCCCTACCCAGGTCGTGGTCGAGACCGCCGACCCGGCCGCGATCGAACGCCTCCCGCAGCGCGCCGGCATCACGATCGACTCGCATCTCGTCGCGGCGGACGCACCACCGGGCGCGGCGATGAGTGCAGCGCTCGCCGACCTCCCCATCGACCCGGACACGGCGGTGTGGGTGGCCGGCGAAGCGGCAGCAGTCCAACGGGTGCGCCGGAGGTTCTTCGTCGAACGCGACATCGACCGTAGCCAATGCACCATTCGCGGGTACTGGAAAGCCGGTCGCGCGGGCACGGACGGGACCTGATCCGCCTTCTCCCGTTGCCTTTTTGTTGCCCCATGCTGGGTCGGCCGGGTTCACCACCTAGAGTGTCGGTCGCGAGTCGATCAAAATCCCTTGGCCGATCGCGAACAAAGAAACGAGAAATCTGTGCAGCAAGGCACCGTAAAGTTCTTCAATGCCGAAAAGGGTTTCGGCTTCATCTCGCGTGACGGCGGCGAGGATGTGTTCGTTCACTTCTCGGCGATTCAGGCCGATGGGTACAAGACCCTCGAAGATGGCCAGCGCGTCGAGTTCGACACTGCTCCCGGTCGCAAGGGCGAAGAGGCGCAGAACGTTCGCGTCATCTGATTCCCAGTTCTTCCGATTGAAGCCGCCGGTTCGTCCGGCGGCTTCGTCGCGTCTGGGCTGAGTACGGAGACGGCGCTTCCGCTACCAGATGCCCGCGGCCGCGTGGAACGCCGGCTTGGGTGAGAAGTCCGATCGCAGCAAGCCGAAGTTCTCCTCCGGGTCACTTGACCCCGTGGCGCCGTCCCGACCTGCATGCCAGAACAACGGGCCCGCCCAGGCCCATCCCTGCCATCGCACCCACTCCTGCTCCAACCACTGGACCTGGGTCTGCTCGGTCACACATCCCGCGCAGAAGCCGGTCGGCGGGCCGGTCTCGGTTCCCCAGATCTGTCGCCAGCCATCGCCGTTCATGGTCATGACGTCGTGCATGGTTGCGGTATAGGCAAACGAGTTCCATCCGATCGACCCTGGAGTATCGGTCAGCGGCGAGAACGGCACCGGTGCGTAGGGGTGGTGGCCGACGGCATCGAACAGCTCGTGCGCACCCGCGAAATACATCGCCTTCAAAAAGTTGACGGGGTGGCGCGGGTTGCCGGGATCCTGGTTGAGGTCGCCGTTGGGCGCGAGTCCGCCGGTGATGATGATCGAGTCGGGGTCAACGCTCTTGGCCGCGAAGAACGCGTGCCGGAGCAAGGTCACGTACCCCGCGGCATCGGGCGCTGTGCTCCAGAACGGCGGGTTGTTCGGCTCGTTCCAGATCTCCCACGCGCGGATCTTGGTGCCGGCCGTGCCACCCGCGCGATATCGAGCGACGGCTTCGCGCATCAACCGGGCATAGGTCGCGGGATCCGTGGGCGGCCGGTTCCGATCCCGACCCCCGTTGGCCCACCGTGGGGTCCAGATCGGAACCGCAAGCACCTCGAGTCCCTGGCGCTCGGCCATCCGCGCCAGCGTGTCGAACGCGTCCCAGTTCCAATCACCGGCACCGTTCGGTTGGACCAACTCCCAGTCGAGATCGATCCTCACCCAGTGCGCACCCGTTTGCGCGAGCCGGCCCAACTCCAACTCTTGATCGCTCGCGGCGTTCGCCAGGAAGTCGGCGCCGGTGGAGATCCCGGCGGTGGGAGCCACGTGACCCCGACATCCGCTCGCCAGGATGAGTCCAACGAGCAACACGACCAGCGAGCGACGCCGACTCGAAGAGATCACGTCGAAGCACCGACCTCGTGGAGTTCGATCCCGTTCCCCGCCGGGTCCTTCAGAAACGCCTGCAGGTTGGCCGCGACGGGGATCGCGTCCGAGACCTCGAGCCCCTTCGTGCGTAACTCGTCGATCGTGGCCCGGATATCCGCGACTCGAATCGCGAAATGCTGTCCGAGTTCGGCCGGCACCGGGGCTTCGATCAAGTGGACCTGACGACCGCCGAAATCGATCCAGGCACCGCCGAAACCGAAGTCCGGTCGATCACCGCGCTCGATCCCACCCAAGATCTCGGTATAGAAGGTGCGGGCCTCGTCGACATCGGAGACGTTGACCGACACGTGGTGGATATCCAACGGCTGCATGCCCGCGAGTCTCGTTCAGGTCGCGGGACTACCGCAATGCCGCCACGACCTCGCCGAGCGCGGGCTGGTCGCGCTCGTCAGGCCCGATCCATCACGGCCCGGTGAACAGCGGACCGTTCGTGGAGGGCGTCACGATTCCGGCCGCCACATCGGCGGCGCGATTCTTGACCTCGGCGCGACCGACGACCTGGTGATGCACCTCGTCGGGACCGTCGGCGAGGCGCAGGGTGCGCTGTGCGTGCCACATGTCGGCCAGCGGGAACCACTGCGAGATACCGGCGGCGCCGTGCATCTGAATGGCTTCGTCGATGATGTCGCAGCACTTCTCCGGCACCATCGCCTTGACCGCGCTGACCCACACGCGGGCCTCGGCGTTGCCCAGCGTGTCCATCACCTTGGCCGCGCGCAGCACCATGAGCCGCATCGCCTCCACCTCGATCCGGGCCCGCGAGACGACCTCCATGTTCTTGCCGAGGTTGATGAGCTTCTTCCCGAACCCTTCGCGGCTGAGGCCACGGTCGACCATCATCTCGATCGCCCGTTCGGCCGCGCCGATCGAGCGCATGCAGTGGTGAATGCGGCCCGGACCGAGCCGGAGCTGGGAGATCTCGAAGCCGCGTCCCTCGCCCAGCAACATGTTCGCGCCCGGAACGCGTACATCGGTGAACCGCAAGTGCATGTGGCCATGCGGAGCGTCATCAGAACCGAAGACCTGCATCGGCTCGACGATCTCGACGCCGGGGGTGTCCATCGGCACGAGGATCTGCGACTGCTGTTTGTACGCGTCGGCGTCGGGACTGGTGCGGACCATCGTGATCAGGATGCGGCACCGAGGATCGCCGGCACCGGAGATGTAGAACTTGTCGCCGTTGATCAGCCACTCGTCACCGTCGAGAACGGCACTGGTCTGGATCTGGCGCGCATCCGAACTCATCACACCGGGTTCGGTCATGGCGAACGCCGATCGGATCTCCCCGTTGAGGAGCGGCTCGAGCCACTGCGCCTTCTGCTCGGGAGTACCGACGCGCTCGAGGACTTCCATGTTGCCGGTGTCGGGTGCCGAGCAGTTGAGGCACTCCGAGGCCAGCCGGTTCTTGCCCAACTCGTTGGCGATGTAGGCGTAATCGAGGTTGGAGAGACCCTGACCGGTCTCGGCGTCGGGGAGGAAGAAATTCCAGAGCCCGAGTTCACGCGCCTTGGCCTTGGCGCCGTCGAGCAACTCGAGTTGGCCCGGCGCCCAACTCCAGCGGTCGGTCCGACGGGCACCGAGCCGGTAGAACTCCTCGGTGATCGGCTCGACCTCGTCGCGGATGAACGCGACGACCGCGTCGTACAACGGCCGGACCCCTTCGGACATCCGCAGATCCAGATCATCGATGCTCGCCATCTTCAGGGCGCCGCCAACCATGGGAGTACTCCTTCGTGGGGAATCTTCCCGGAGTCTGCCGCATGGGATGCCCACATGACGGCAGCGAACCGTTCCGCCTACCGTGACCCCGACCTCGAAGAACGGAGACTCCATGACCACGGTGATCGGCGACGTCCTCCTCGACTCGCTGCAACGACGGATGCGCACCATGCATTCGCTGTACTACCAAGCCGTCGATTCGATGGAACTCGACCACGTCAATCACTTCGAACGAGAGGGCGTCCTGCCCATTGCGTTCTCACTGTTCCACTACACCAACATGCAGGACGTCACGTTCACGGTGATCACCAGCATCGCACCGATCTGGAACGACGACTGGCAGGCCCGGGTCGACATGTCGATCAACGACCACGGCAAACATCGGACCGTGGACGAGATGGTGCTCCAGCGCATCGGCGACTACGACGCATTCAAGGAATACCAACGTTGCGTCTTCGATCGGACCGAGGACTACCTCGCGACGATGGATCCCGAGGACCTGACCCGGGTGCTCATCGCCCCGCCGTACCCCGACCAGGTTGCCTCCACGTACAGCGCCCGCTGTGCCGGACCCGAAGGCATCACGGTGCTCGACGGGTTCGAGTGCTGGCACTACCAGCACGGCCTGCGCCACATGGGCGAGATCGAGTTGGCACGCGGCCTGGTCGGCCTCGGTGGGATGACGTCCTA